>JAPOYS010000115.1 GCA_026706455.1 Chloroflexota bacterium
ACCCTTACTCTACAAACAGTAACAGCACAAGCAAAAACTGTCAAGATGCAAAATCCCGCGATGAGTAAAGAACCAAGGATGAACTACGAGGGACTCGGAACCAATTCCTCGCTCACCTCGTTAACGGGCGCCGCTTCCGCCGCTTCCTTTTCCTTAGGAACATCGCCCAGAACATCCTTGACGTACATCTCATCGACTAGAACGGCGACGCAAGCGCTGAGCGGCACAGCCAGCATCAAGCCAAGAAATCCGAAGAAGAAGCCAAAGATGATCTGCCCAAGCAAGATCAAGATCGCCGGCATATTCATGCGTTCGCTGGCCAATACCGGGCTGACGACTTGGCTCTGGAGAAACGACACGCCATAAATGACGACCACCACCCATATCACATTGTCAGGCGCTTCCACGATTGCCACCGCCACGGAAGGCACCAAAGCGACCACGGGACCGAAGTTGGGGATAAACGACAGCAGCCCCGCCAAAACCCCCAATGCAAACCACTCGCGAATGCCCAACAGCGCCAGCCCAATACCCGTCAACAGCGCCACAACGATCATCGAGACGCCGGTAACGCTTAGCCAGGCGCGCAAGGTGCTGTCAAGTCGCTGCAGGATTGTGAGCATGCGCGCACGATACCATCTGGGCGTCAGCTTGATGATGCCATTAACATACAAGTCCGGTTCAGCTAGCAGGTACATGCTCAAGAAAAAGATGATCAGCGCGCTTAAGATGGTATTTGCGACGCCCCCGACTACTGGCAGCACCGTCCCGCCAAGCCGCCCAAGCGCATCGGTAAGCTGTGAGACAATCTGACCGATCACGTCATCGGATGGCTGGCTGCCTTCTGCAGCCGGCAAGAGAACCTCGAAAAAGCCTTCGAGGAATTCGAATTGCGCGACAAGCGTTTCGCGGGTGACGGTTGCGCGCAGCTCGTCTATACCCTGCTGAACACGCTCCCCTAAAGCGCTTGATTGAGCGCCGATTGTGCTTAGAATGGGCACGCCAAGTACGCCAATAATGACAAAAAAACCGAATACGCTTACGACAATGGCGAGGAAGCGGCTCAGCTTGAAGCGGCGGACAAGCAAGCGCACCGGCATCGTGAAGAGAATTACCAGAATCACCGCCGCAAATGTCAACATCAAAGTGCCGCGAATCTGCCAGACGAATACCAGACCCAGACCGATGAGTATGGTCGCCACAACATTCCGCAAGCCAATGTTGACTGAACGCGATCCTCTTAGGCTCATTGCCTCCTCCGCGCCAAACGGTCGACTCTTGTCTGTTTGATCGCCGCAGGCCAGACCATGCGCCCAGCAAGCGCAATCATTTTCGCACGATTGTAGCATCTATAACACGCGAAGGCGAATCAAGTTGTGCTCTCGCCAGGCGAGCGTTTGCGGGATAGAATGATCGCGCAGGCGCCGAATTACGAACACAGGTGATTGCTTGAAATTCGACGTCACAATCTTGGTCGACGACTTGAACAACGCGGTTCCCTTGGCGAGCGCGGTGGAAGACTTCGGCTTTGATGGCTTATGGGTAGCGGAAACCGCTCACAATCCCTTTCTGCCGCTGTCGCATGCCGCGCTGTGCACGGACCGAATCACATTAGGCACGGCGATCGCAGTCGCCTTTCCCCGGAGTCCGATGATTATGGCGCAAACGGCCTGGGACCTGGCGGCGCTTGCGCCGGGTCGATTCGTCCTGGGATTAGGCACACAGATCAAGCCGCATGTTACAAAACGCTTCAGCGCCAAGTGGAGCAAGCCAATCAAGCAATTACGCGAGTACATTGAGGCGCTGCGGGCGATCTGGCGCAGCTTCCAGACGGGCGATGATCTCAACTACGACGGCGACTACTACCGATTGTCGAATCTGGCGCCAGTTTACAGGCCTGAGCCTTTGCCAGAGGCGCGGATTCCAATCTATATCGCGGGCGTGAACACGGGCTTGGCGCGCCTCGCCGGCGAAACCTGCGACGGTTTCCACGTCCATTCCTTTCATACGCCGCGCTATTTGCGCGACGTGCTAATGCCCGCATTTCAAGCCGGACGCGCGAGCAGCGATTTCAGCGAGGCGCTGTCCCTGTCCTGCGCAGTTTTTGTCGTCACGGGCACGGACGCTGAAGCGTTCGACGAAAGCAAGCGGATGACAAAATCGCAGATCGCCTTCTATGCCAGCACCCCCAGTTACAGCAGAGTGCTGGAGCTCCACGGCTGGGCCGAGCTAGTCCCGCGACTGAATTCATTGTTGAGGCGAAATCGCTGGCATGAAATGCACACGCTCATCAGCGACGAAATGCTCGACGAGTTTGCGCTTGTCGCCCCGCCGGAGGAACTGCCCTACATGCTGCGCGAGCGCTACGCGGGGCTATTGGATCGCGCCGGCTACTATCTTCCCTTTGAACTGGACGACCGCAAGAAACGCGTCGTTTGGCAGCATGCGGCGGAAGCGATAACAAGCTGATGCCAGTAATTGATCTTCAGGGTCATGTTATCACATACCGCCTGCGCCGCAGCAATCGCGCAAGGCGAATTAGCATCCGGTGCGTGCCGCAAAGTGGATTCGAAATCGTCTATCCAAGGGAGAAGACGAAGTCGGATGCAATGGCTTTCTTTCAACAGAAGCAGGCTTGGGTGTTGAAGACTTGGATCGAAGCGCAGGCTAAGAACATGATGGCAATGCGCGAACAGCGTTATGTTGATGGCGCGGAATTGCTATATTTCGGAGACAAAATTATCCTCCAGCTGCGCGCGGATGGCGAAGCAGCCAGATATTCCTTGCGCGATAATCGTCTTGAGATTGTGTTGCCGCTAGAATTGCAGGCCGATCAGAACCTGCTCCGCAATATCATAGAAGAATTTTACCGGCAGCAAGCGAAAGCCTACCTGCCGCGGCGGCTTCATGAATTGGCGGCGCGGCATGGATTCCAATACAAAAAGCTGCGCATCAAGAATCAGAAGACGCGCTGGGGAAGCTGCTCGGCCCAGCGGAATATCAATCTCAATCTGCGGCTGATGATGGCGCCCGCTGAGGCGATTGATTACATCATCATTCACGAACTCTGCCACTTGCGCGAAATGAATCACAACCGGGCGTTTTGGGCGCTGGTGGAATCATATTGCCCGCAATACCACCATTGGGATCGCTGGTTCAAGCAGCACGGCGCCAGCCTGATTTTGTAGAAAGATCCAGCGGGATGCCGCCATCATGAAACTGGATGTCATCATCAGGCGCTCCGGCGATCTGCGTCACGATGTGGAACAGATTATCGTTGCCGAGCAACTCGGATTTGACGGCGCCTGGGTAACCGAAACCGCTTACAATCCCTTCTTCGCCTTGACCGTAGCCGCCAAAGCGACCGCCAAAATCATGTTGGGAACCATTTGCGCGCATGCCTTTCCCCGCAGCCCGATGGTCACCGCCCAGATCGCCTGGGATCTGGCTCGACAAAGCGAGGGACGATTCGCGCTCGGCCTCGGATTTGGCGCGCCGGCAAGCCTGGTTTCGCAGTCGAGCGGCGAATTGGATGATGCGGCGGGACGCATGCGCGAGTATGTTGAGAGCCTGCGCGCCATCTGGGATACATTTCAGACGGACGCCCGGCTTCGCTATCGCGGCGCATATTATCAGTTTCGTTTGATGGCGCCATTTTTCAACCCGGGTCCCATTTCTCATCCGGCGATACCCGTATATTTGGCGAGCGCCGCTCCAAGCATGTTTCAGCTGGCGGGGGCGCGCTTCAATGGCTTGCACGCGCCGCTGTTTCATACGCCGTCCTATCTGCGCGCAGTTGTGCTGCCGGCTCTGGCCGCCGGCGCGCCGCCCGATGATCGCTCGCGAAACACGATGACGTTAATTGTTCCGGCGCTAATCGTCAGCGGCAAGACCCGTGATGAGATGCGACAAAGCGAG
The DNA here is from genome assembly GCA_026706455.1 of Chloroflexota bacterium. GTDB lineage: Bacteria > Chloroflexota > Anaerolineae > Aggregatilineales > Phototrophicaceae > UBA6055. The sequence continues at coordinate 3,919 of JAPOYS010000115.1, forward strand.
GCTGCGGCCAGAGCGCGGCTCGCGCGGCGCGGCAGCGAACCGGCGTTTCGCCAAGTTATGCGCCACCATGGCTGGGAGAGGCGGGCTGCAGCGCTCCGGCAGCTGGCGAGCGCAAACAGTCAACACGAGCCGCATGATCTGATAAGCGACGAGATGCTGAGAGAATTCGCCATCGTCGCCGCAGCAGGAGATGCATACCGGTCAATAATCGAACGCTACGATGGATTGGCCGATCGGGTGTGCCTCGAATGGGATGCTGAGAAGCGCGAGCTATTTGAAACCATCGCCGCCAGCCGCCGAGCTGAGTGAGGCGCCGGCTTCAGCGATAGAGCGCCGGCATTGGCTCTTCAATAACGTCGTATATGCGGAAGCCGCGCTTCTGATAATTGGCGAGCGCATGGGGCCCGTCAAGATTGCAGGTGTGCACCCAGACGCGCTTAGCCCCCATTTTCCAGGCGCGGTCAACGCCATAACTCAGAAGATACTTTCCCAAGCCCCGGCCCATATAGGCACGACGCAAGCCAAAATACGCGATCTCAACCGAGCCGTCCTCTTGGCGACTCAACTCTACGTAACCGCCGGGCGAACCGCGGTCGTACATGACGTGCACTTCCGTATTTGGCGACGCCAGGATTCGCCGCAATTCACCCTCGGCCATGAGCAGCCGATCGCGCCAAGCCCATTCATCGCCTATGGATTGATAGAGAAACAAGTAAAAGCCGAGATCAACCGTCTCCATTTCGACGATTTCGATGTCTGAAGCGCGCGTATAAGACGGCGCAAAATCTTCGCGACTTGTCATTGCCAGGTAAGTTGTGACTAGCGTGTCCGCTTTGCTCGCCGCGAGAACCATACGCCGCCGCCCCTAGCTGGTTGTACCGATGACCATGCTGCACATAGCATAGCCAAACGATGGGCGAGAGCTTATAGCACAATCGCACAAAAAATGTTTAGCCGTCTTAATCATTTTCGCTAACCTGAATCCGCTTGAAAGGCGCCAGGGCAAGGGCGAACAACCTGTCTTGTGTCGAGCGCGCTCGCTCGCTACCATCAGACGCTGAACAAGCGACCGAGTTGCAGTGATGCCAATCCTCAACCGAGCCCGTAGAGCCATCGGCAAACGCTGGTACGCGCTGAAGCCAACGGACAGGCTAATTGAGTTAGTCGCCGATCAGCGCAATAGCGAGAGCGCCGCTGTATTGATTGAGGCGCTCAAGGAACGGCGCGCGCATCAGGACGGCAGCCTTGATCATTTGGACTGGTCACTGGTGAGATTGAACGGCGCGCTGCTCTCCTCTTGTCGGCTGAAGAACGCGCGCTTTTCCGGCGCGCAACTGAGGGGCGCCTATTTCGGCTACTCGGACGCATGCTCAGCGGACTTCTCGGGCTCCGATTTGCGCGAGGCGAACCTGCGTGAGGCGCGGCTGACCGATGCCGTCTTCGATGGCGCCGATCTGCGATTCGCCAATTTCGCGCGCGCGATGCTGCGAGGCAGTTCCTTCGTGGGGGCGAATATGGCCAACGCCAACCTCTGGGGCGCGGATCTGCGCGGAGCGAATCTGACGAATGCTTCGATGGCCGGGTGCGAGGTCTTCAATGTCGCGCTTGACGCCGCGACCATACTGCCCGATGGCAAGGCAGGCGCGGATGCAAGCCGCTTGCGCCAATTCATACGAGCGAAGCCTTCCGTCCGGGATTAGGCAAAATGATGATTCCATGTATAATAGCGCGCGTGTAATCCGCGGGCGCGGTTAGGCGCCGCAATGGTCGCGGAAGCCAGCAGTTCTGCGAAACCTGACTTGGCATAGCGATGCGCGCGTTTGTGAGCGGCTGAGAATACTGGAGATGACCTGCGGTGCATGCAGTGACTTTTACACGGAGCACGCCGGATACAGCCGCCCGGGTTTGGGTGGATGAGGACGGCGCGGTCACTTGGGGAGACGTAGCCACAGTCGTCAATCCTTGGGACGAATACTCGCTCGAAGAGACGATCGCGCAGTCCAAGAGCGGCGGCGGCGAATCAACGGTCATCGCGATCGGCTCGGCGCTGCACAACGACGCCCTGAAGCACAGCCTGGCGATGGGCATCGACAAAGCCTTGCGTCTCGAAGAAGCCGGCGCGGACATGAAAGACAGCCTGGTTTGGTCGGCTATGGCGGCCGGCGCCATACGCAAGCTCGGCGATGTCGATCTGATCATCTTCGGCAAGGAGAGCGTCGATGTCGGCACGGACCAGCACGCCTATCAATTGGCGCGGCGCTTGGGCTGGACGATGCTGAGCTACGTATCCCGCATTGTTTATGCCGACTATTCTGAGCGGAGGATCCAGGTGGAAAGGGCGGTCGAACAGGGCAAGCAGACAGTGAGCGCCGCTTTGCCCGCCGTCATCTCCGTTTTGAAAGAGATCAATGAGCCGCGCTATCCCAACTTTCTTGGAATACGCAGAGCAGCCAAAGCCGAAATACCGGTCTGGTCGGCAGCCGACATGAATGTGGCGCTGCCCAGAGCGGGGACGACGGCTTTGCGATTTCTTAATCCGCCCGCGCGTGAAATCAGCACGGAGATCCTTGCCGGCGCGGACGTCAATGCGACAGCCTCGGCTTTGGCGCAGCGCCTGTTCGAGGAGAAGGTGCTGTGAGCGTATTCGCGTGGATCGAGACGGCCGCGGGAGAGGCTGTCTCCAGCAGTTGGGAAGCGCTGTCCGCCGCCGCGATTCTCGCCAAGAGCCTTGACACTGATACGGCAGCCATCGTTTTCGGCGCGAACTGTGACGCGCTGGCCCGCCGCGCGAGCCAACTTGGCGCCACTAGAGTGATTGCATGTCCCGATGAAGCCCTCGCCGAAGACCGCCTCGATGCTTACTCCGCTCTCTTGAGCCAACTGGTAGAGAAACATGAACCCGAGGCTGTTGTCTCCGCGGCGACCAATCGGGGACGGGAGCTGCTAGCGAGCGCGGCCGCCGATTCTGAAAGCGGTCTCATATCGGAAGTGATCGATCTGCGAGTTGAACACGGGTCTATTATCGGCACGCGCCCCGCTTATGCCGGCAAGGTCTTGATGGAGATGACGTCCAATTCGGCCACTACTTTTGTCACCGTCCGCGGACGCTCGTTTGCCGCGCCGACGCCACGAGCCGCTGCCAAGCCAGAAATCGAGAGGGTAAAAGCTGATGGCATTCCAAAAGACCCGCCTGTCAAGATCGACGACTTCGTTGCCGAGCTGGGCCAGGTCAATCTCGCCGACGCGGCCATCATCGTGAGCGGCGGCCGGGGCATGGCCAATAATCCGCAGGCCGCTCCCGCGGGCCTCAGTGGAAACGACGCCAGCATTTGGAAAGCCAAGCATGGCTTCGCAAATACGCTACGGCCGCTGGCGGAGGTTCTGGGCGCGGCGATTGGCGCCAGTCGCGCCGCGGTGGACGCCGGCTACATTCCCTACAAGCATCAAGTTGGGCAGACGGGCAAGACGGTAAATCCGGATCTGTACATTGCCTGCGGCATAAGCGGCGCTATCCAGCACCAAGCGGGCATGCGCGGCAGCAAGATTATCGTCGCTATCAATAAAGACGCGGAAGCGCCCATCTTCAAGCTGGCGCGTTACGGCATCGTTGGCGACTTGTACGAAGTCGTGCCGGCGCTGACCCAAGCGCTGGAAGAGAAGCTGCGCTGACCGGACCAGCGGCAAGATTGCGCTTGTCTCAAATCTACAGGTTCGAATCGGCCCGGGATATGCGATTTGACCATTTGAATCTCGACCTTAGACGATAGCCTAGCTGCATGTTGACGCTCGAAGTTGTTGCGATTTGTGACCAGCGGTCTGCGCCGGAAATGACAGATATCATGACATCATGGAACTAGCGACGATCACCGCCGTTCCATTCGGCCTTGCGCTTTTCCTGGCGTCGCCTCTTGCTCGCAACTCCCTCAGCAAGCCGCTACAAACTCGGCTGTCGTCTCTTGTCATGACGGCGCTATTCGCTTGGCTCTTGAGCGCATACCCCCACCTGGCACGTACAGGCGCTATAGCCCAAAGCTTCGACTGGATGCCGTCGCTGGGCATCAGCCTGTCATTTTATTTGGATGGTCTGTCGCTCCTTTTCGCCTTGATCATTACCGGTATTGGCGCCCTGATATTCTTTTACGCCGGCTACTACTTTGATGAGGCGGATGAACACAATCGTTTTATGATCTGGCTCTCAGCCTTTGCCGGCGCCATGCTGGCGGTCGTGCTATCGGGCAACGTTCTGCTGATGTTCGTCGCCTGGGAGTTGACCAGCGTCACTTCATTTGCGCTCATCGGCTTCAAAGGCGCAACCGACGCCGAGGCGCGCGAAGGCGCCTTCAAGGCGCTCTTCGTCACCGGCGCGGGCGCCTTGGCTTTGATCATCGGCTTGGTCATGCTCAGCGTTGCTGCGGGACAAATACTTTACCCCGAAGAAGGCATCCGATTTGTCGCCGATATCGATTTGATACTGCAAGCCAAATCGCTGCATGAACATGAGTGGTTCGTTCTATTTGCCATCCTGATCATGCTGGGCGGTTTCACCAAGAGCGCGCAGTTTCCATTCCATTTCTGGCTGCCGGGCGCGATGAGCGCGCCAACGCCGGCCAGCGCCTATCTGCATAGCGCGACCATGGTGAAAGCCGGCATCTATCTCTTTGCCCGCCTATCGCCGGTGATGTACCAAAACGAGCTTTGGACAAGTTCATTGCAGACGATCGGCTTGGTGACGATGCTGGTCGGGTCCTACTTCGCCGTGAAACAGACGGACCTTAAGGGCTTGCTGGCCTACTCAACCGTCGGCAAATTGGGGGCAATCACCGCCCTAATCGGACTGCCAGACCAATCGGGACTGAAGGCGGCTTTCGTCGCCATCATCGCTCATGCCTTCTACAAGTCCGCATTATTTCTGGTTGCGGGCACGATCGATCACGCGACTGGCACCCGCGCCATTGAAGGCCTGGGGGGCTTGCGCGACAAGCTGCCCGTCATGTTTTGGGTTACGGTGATATCGGCTTTGTCGATGGCTGGCCTGCCCTTCTTGCTCGGTTTCGTGGCAAAAGAGACGCTGCTCGATGCGATGCTTCACTATACGGCGCCCTGGACGCAGCTGGCAATGCTCATGGTTGTCCTCAGCTCAATGTTCACGGCGATGGCCGCCTTCATGCTCATCTACGATGTATTCTTGAAGCCTCCGCGCGGGCGCCGCCACTTCCATGAGCTCTCGCCTTGGATCGGTCTCGGACCGGCGCTGCTGGCCTTGGGATCTTTGAGCCTCGGGTTTCTCGTGCAACCGCTAATCGTGCCGCTGCTTGAAGTGGCGACGCCCAAGCCCTTTGAGCTGCATCTATTTGCCGGCTTCAACGAAGTGTTCCTCTTGAGCCTGGCGATACTCTTCGGCGGCCTGCTACTGTTCTTCATCAGGAAGAAGCTTATCCAGCTCATCACATTTCCCATCTCCGGCGACGCCATTTATCGCGAATTCATCACCTACCTGGAATGGGCGGGAACAACGGTGCTTCACACGCAATCGGGTTTCGTGCGTTACTATCTGGTCATTATCCTGGGGGCGGTCGCCGCCGTGCTGATCGCATCCGGCACGCTGTCCACATTAACCGCCGGGCAGCAGCTTTTCCCCAGCGATCTATCAGTGACCATCACCGATTTGGCGAAGATCTTCATGTTATTCCTGACCGTCGCGGCGGGCATGCTGACGGTCGTCGTGCGTGAGCATGTGAAGGCTGCGATTGCCTACGGCGTCATTGGCTACGCCATCGGCGTGATCTTCCTCATAGAACATGCCCCCGATGTAGCCCTGGTACAACTGCTGGTCGAGACGATGGCGACCGTGCTCATTATCATCATGCTTGGCCGAATCCGCGCTGGTGTGCGCCTGCGAGTGATCAACAGCCTATGGACGGAACGCCGCAACTACAATCTCGGCTTCTTGCGCGATCTCGGCATTTCCGTCCTCATCGGCGTAGCTGTTTTCGTATTTTCGTTGATCGCATTGCAGAACCGCCCGCTGCGGCACAGTATCGCCGAATGGCACCTGGAGAATGCGGCAACAGTCAACACGGACGATGTAGTCGGCGCAATTGTGGCCGACTTTCGCGGCACCGACACGCTGCTCGAGATTGGCGTCTTCACGACAGCCGCGCTCGGCTTGCTGACGCTGCTGGCTCGCGGACGGCAGCCGGGAAGCTCCCTGGCGCCGCTGGTGGCGCCCGTGGCTTCCTCAAGCGAGTTTGACGCGCGAGTTGTGGAAGAGATACAAGATGCGACCAGCTTGTCAACGCCCTTTACCAGGTCAGTGTCCTTTGTTGTGCTGCCGATAGCGATTCTGATCGGCATCGCCCAGGTCCTCTACGGAGGCAACGGGCCCGGCGATGGCTTCACCGCCGGCGTTACGATCGGTTTGGCCGTCTCGCTTTGGTATGTGGTGCTCGGCTACCAGGAGGCAAAAGCCCTGCTGCCTTGGTTCCGTCCGGAGCTGATCATCCGCCTTGGCTTGCTTATCGCGACTGTGAATGCGATTTTCCCCGTCTTCGTCGGGCAAGGCTTTATGGGGCATATCGAATTTGACCAGGCGCTTGGCATTTACGATTTAGTGGGTTCCTTCGGCTTGCATGTAACCTCATCGCTGATCTTTGAGATAGCCATAGCGATTACTGTGATGGGCGGGTTGGGCATCATCATTGAAGCGATAGCCTATCCCACCGACCGCACGCAAGAAACGATTCGGTCAACAGATCCCGCATGAATGAACAGTTGTCGTAAACATTTGGCAGGTATCGGGCGAGATCAAAGGCAGCCCAACGAGAGGAAGACCAAGATGATTGAATTACTCTTCGCGCTATCGATCGGCACGCTGTTTGGAATCGGCGTGTTTCAGTTGCTGCGCCGCGACCTGATTAAGGCGGCTATTGGATTCGCGATTCTGTTTTCAGCCATCAATCTGTTTTTCGTGGCGGTAGGCGCCTTTGAAGGCGAATTTGCGCCTTACGTCAGCAATGTCGAGGCTGGGCGCCAAACCAGCGATCCGCTTATTCAAGCGCTGATTCTTACGGCGATCGTGGTGAGTTTCGGCAGCTTCTCGCTTTTGTTGGGCTTTGTAAACATTATCTCGCGGCGTTACGACACGATTGACTCCGATGATACCAACAGACTGAAGCACTAGGTCAAGCAAGGCGAAGGCAGCGCGAGCGGCAAGGGGCAGAAACACAAAAGCGCATGGAGAACAATCATTTACTGCTTGGCGCGCTAGTCACGCCCTTGATCGGAGCGATTGTCGCGCTTGTATTCGCCCGTTCGAATCGCGCGCAGCGGTCAATCGGCGTCTTGGCCGGCTTAATCGCATGGGTCTTTAGCACAGCGCTGCTCGTTCAGGTCCATAGCAGCGGCATTCAGACATACGCCTTGGGCAATTGGCGCCCGCCATACGGCATCGTTCTGGTGGCCGATACCTTCGGCGCGCTATTCGCATTCATGGTGACCAGCATCATGATTGGCGGCCTTGTATACACTTTTCACAGCCGCGACAAATGCATGACCTACCCAGCCTTTATGCCGCTGTTTCTGCTCATGGAAGTGGGGCTGATCGGCGCGATGCTCACCGGCGATCTCTTCACGCTATTCGTCTTCATGGAGCTCATGGTGCTGGCCTCCGTTTCGCTCACCGCGATATCCGACGATCAGTATGGATTGGAGGCGGCGCTCAAATACATCCTGATCAGCTCCATGGGAACGTTATTCCTGCTCCTCGGGATCGCGGCGATGTACGCCACCTTCGGGACATTGAACATGGCGGAAATCGCGCAGACCCTGCTCACCGGCGAGCGCCCCTTCCTGGCGCCGGCCTCAGCCATTATGCTGCTTTGCGCCTTCCTGCTGAAGAGCGCCGTCTTCCCTTTTCATTTCTGGCAGCCGGATTTTCACACCACCGCGCCAACCCCCATTAGCGCCATGCTCTCATCGATCGTGGTAAAGGTGGGCGTCTATGGCATCATACGCCTGGTGACGCTGCTGTTCATCGAAGAAGCGCCCTTGCTGGAGCGTTGGCTTTCCACGCTGGGCATCATCGGGATTGTCTTCGGCAGCCTGGGCGCCTTGCGCACGTACAACGCCAAACGGATGCTGGCCTACTCAACATTCGCCCAGATCGGATTCATCTTGGTCGGCATCGGCTGGGGGGAAAGGCTTGCGCTAATAGGCGCCATCGTGTATGCCTTCAATCATGCCTTTATCAAATCATCGCTGCTGATGCTGGTGGGTGTGGTCTCCAGTTATACCACGACCAAGACGGCCAATTTTGCCGACATTAGCGGCATCGGCCGCAAGCTGCCGTCCGCGGTCGGGTGGCTGGTGTTGATTGGCGGGCTGTCATTGGCCGGCATGCCGCCGCTGAACGGATTCATCAGCAAACTAGCCTTGATTCAGGGAGGCGTCGATCGCGGCGATTGGCAGAATCTAATCATCATGGTGGCGGCCGGCATCCTGACGGTCATTTACATGATTCGAGCCTGGCAGCGCATCTTCCAGCAGAATCCGCTGCCCGACACAGCCGGCGCGAAGAACGAGGGCGACAGCCTTTTCGCGCCATTCTTGTTGGTCTGTGTTTGTCTGCTTTTGGGCACGGTCTTGGCGGAGCCGTTGATACAATTGATCATAGAAACGGTGCGTCAACTGGGCGATCCACGGGTTTATATTTCGGCGGTAAACCTTCCCATGTAGGATGCGAGGCGCGACAGGCTGCAAAGAGACGGGCTGATCCGTCGCAAATCCGAACATGCCGGCGATGTCGGAATGGAGAGCGAACATTGGCACGACGCCTGCGATTAAGTTTCAAGACCATGATCCTGGCATTGCCCTTGGCTGTCGGCTGGACGATCTATACGGCGCAGCCGACGCCGGGCAACTTTCTGCTGGGCTACGTCTTTAGCGTCTCTGTCGTCATTGCAACCGGTCACCGCGGCGACAGTCTGCGCTATAAGAGCGCGCCGCGCCAGCTAACCAATCTCGTCGCCTATACCGTGTTTCTGGCGTCTGAGGTTTTGTTCTCGGGCCTCAAGGTATCGCGCGTGATACTGACGCCAAGTTTGCCCATCAACCCGGGGATATCCCTTGTCAATACGCAAGACAGCACTGAAAATCAGCTTATCTCCGCGATTAGCGCGCATGGCATTACGATTACGCCGGGCGAGTTGGTGGTGGACTTTGAAGAGACGGACGAAGCCGGCATCAAGATGATTGTGCACAGCCTGAATATGGACACGTCGGCACCAAACCTGGAGCGCGAACAAGCGATGAGACTGGAACGGATCAGAGGCATACTCGGACATGATTGAAAGCGCATGGGCGCAAGCCGCGATTCAGTTGATATTACTTGCGCTGGTCAGCCTGCTGGTGCCGGCCTCGTACCGAGTCATCGTGGGACCGACGCTGCCCGACCGCCTGGGCGCGGTTGACCTGATTACCACGTTATTGATTGGCATCATCGTGATGCTGGCGCTGGTGGAAAGCACACAAACCTTCGTGGATATGGCGATTGCGCTGGCCGCCTTCGCCTTCATCGGCACGATCAGCATCGCGCGCTATATTTCGGAAGGCCGGGTGTTCTGAGTGATACTTGAGATCTTGGGTGTGGCGGCGCTAGTATTTGGCCTCTTCTTCTGCGCCGTCGGCGTTCTGGGGGTCGTCCGCCTACCGGATAGCTTGACGCGCTTGCACGCGTCGGGAAAGGTCGCGACGCTAGGGTTGTTTGGTTTGCTGGTCGGCGCGGCGCTGCTGATGCCCTCCGCCTGGCTCCGCTTGCTGGCGCTGGGTCTCTTTGTTCTCTTAACCAGCCCGGTAGCCACGCACGCAATCGCGGCCTCCGTGTATCGCCGCCGCGAGATTGTCGAGGAATTGGCTGTGGCCGACGCCTCAACTGCTGAGGCCGATATCACGGCTATTGATGCAACTGGCGTGCTCTCGCGCTCGCGCATCCAGGATATCATCGAGGCGCAGGAACGGGCGCTGCGGTATCACAAGTCCAACGCCAGACCAAAACGCGACCGTCGCTAGGCGAAGAAACGCGCGCAGCGCCACTACTTTGTAAATTGGCGGAAGACCGGGTTGTCTCGCGTCTGCAAGTGATCCAACAGGTTGACCAGCAGAAAGCCAATTATGAGCAACAGCAGAGCCAGGCCGAATGCCTCCGCTGTCATATCGGGCGCAACGTTCCGCTCGACCAGGCAGCGAAAGTCGCCGTGCCGATCCTGATCGCTCGCGAGGCACTCCTTCCAGGGGTATATCTTCCACAGAGAACCAGTCATGAAGCCGACCAGCAGCGCCACCGTCAGATTGTAGTGGACTGTCAAGAAATAACCTAGCACGCGCGAAAAGGCGATAATGCCAATGACCGCGCCCGAGCCAACCACTATGATCGGCGGCAGGTCGCGGCTGCTGACCGCTGTGAGCACGTAGTCGTACTGGCCCAAAATCAGCAGCATGAAGGAGCCCGATATGCCTGGAAGGATCATCGCGGTAATCGCGATCATGCCGCTGATGAACAGGAAGGGGTAGGAATGATCGGCTTGAGCCGGCACGATATTGACGATGACCAAGGCAGCCGCCGTGCCGCCAACAAATGTCGCAATCGCTTTCGCGCACCAGCGCACCTTAACGCCGATGGAGAGTATCGAGGCGAGCACCAAGCCAAAGAAAAATGCGAACAAGAGAATGCGCCCGCCCGGGTCGTCGAGCGCCGCGCTGAGAAAGCTTGATAGCAGCAGGATCGCCGCAAACAGCCCCAAACCTAGGGCAATCAGAAAACGCAAAGATAGATGCGCCAGCAAGTCGCTGAAACGAAGAGCGAAGAGCAGACGAATCGCCTCCAGGTTGAAAGACTTGATCGCCGCGATCAGGTTTTCGTAAACCCCGAGAATGAAAGCCATCGTGCCGCCGCTCACGCCAGGCACAATGTCGGCCGCGCCCATGGCGAAACCGGTCAAAACTAATCGCAGGTATTGCACGATGCTCTTGGGATTTGATAGATCCTGTGTTTCCTGCTTCACAGTTGGGCGCCTCGCGTGTCAGTTCGGATTAAAATCGATGGTTCGCAACTCACTTCAATATACTCAACTTCGTTCGCTGCGCCAGCGACAGCCCGCCCAAGCTTTCGTCGGCCCGCGGGAACCGCCGGGACCGGCAATGGTAGTGTCTAATGTGAAGGATGTTACTCGCCCCAAACGATTTGTAGGGGCGAGCCTTGGCTCGCCCAAAACCCCTCTTGGCAATTGAGGGCGACACAAGAGTCGCCCCTACACACATTCTTGTGTGAATCATGGCTACCAAGATCGACACTATCCGGCAATACGAAACTAGCCTGGCTCTGCCTATGAGAATACAATTAGGGAGATTTAGTATAATGTCGCGAATGCCGATCAGGATTGAGAGGCGCTTGGCGGTTGCATGAAACCGCGGGAGAAGCCGACCGCGCTTGGCAGCCCTCCGAGCAGTTTTTCTCGGACCCGTCGAGTTAGGTTGCCCCCCAAATCTAGAAGCGTATTTACTCCGACAAATGACGAGACGCGCAGGAGCATCGCCATGCCTGGAATGGCAAATTGGAAAGACTTGTACGCGATGGAATACCTTCAACTCTTTGAGGAAGGATTCCCGGTCGGCGACACGATTGAGCCAGACTTTAGCGCGGCCTATCTGCCGCATACCGTGCGGGATTCAAGCGACCGCTCGACCTTGACGGAAGCCGATTGGGAAGCCGCCTATCACGCGCTTTGGTCGGTGCGCGAGCGCGGCCTACGTCCGGACTTCCAATTTGTCGAGCCCAATGATTTTGACGCCATCATCGCGGACGCGCCGCCGCCACCGCCGCTGCAAGCCTTGAGCGACGACGAATACGCCGAACGGATCAAGGGCGCCTGGTTCGGCCGGATCGGCGGTGTAATCCTCGGCAAACCGCTTGAGATGCGCTTGGACAGGCGCTTCATCAAGCGTTATCTGGAGAGCGTCGACGCTTATCCGCTGAATGACTGGGTTCCGCACTGTTCGCCGGATCTTGATATCACCTTGCGCTGCAAACCGTCGACCTTGGGCAACGTCAAGTACGCCGAGCCCGATGACGATATTCATTACACGATCCTGGCTTTGATGCTGCTGGAAGAGCGCGGGCTGCAGTTCAGCAAGCTCGATGTCGCCAATAATCACCTGCGCAATATCCCCTACCACTGGCTCTGGTCCTGCACGCGGCAATCCTACTACCACATGGTCAACTTGACCGATGACCGCCCAGTTGAAGAGCAGATTGACGAATTCCCGACCAAGATCAATCCCTTGCGCGAGGGCATCAACACGGCTATACGGGCCGATTTCTGGGGTTATATCGCGCCGGGCGATCCACGCCGAGCCGCGCGAATTGCCCACAAAGAAGTGACGTTGAACGCGGTCAAGAACGGCGTCTACAGTTCGATGTTTGTCGCCGGCGCCTTGAGCGCCGCACTGAGCCGCAACCCGAGCGTGGAGAAGATTATTCAGGGCGGGCTATCGGTTGTGCCAAGGCGCTCGCGCCTGGCGCATATCGTGCAGGAAGTGATCGACTGGTATGCCGCCGACAAGGACTGGGTGGCTGTCTGCGACCGCATTTACGACAAGTATGGCCATTTGCCCTTCCTTCACGCGCTGCACAATATGGCGATTGTCGCGCTGTCGCTGATTCACGGCCAGCTCGATTACAGCAAGACGATTACGACTGCCGTGATGTGCGGCTTGGACACGGACTGCAATTCGGGCACGGCCGCCAGCATCGTTGGCGCAGCCGTCGGCTATGATGGCTTGGACAGGCGCTGGATCGATCCCTTCAACGACCATGTCAAGACGGCAGTGGCTGGTTTCGGGCAGGGCTCCATTTCGGGCTTGGCGCAGCGAAATGTCGCGCTCTGGCACAAGCTTCGCGACGAGCCGCTAGACTGAGGCGAAACTCAATTCACTCCTTGATCCAGGGGCTGTCGAAAATCGTAGACGCCATCGCGGATAGCCCAGCGGATACCGCTATCGCCGATCAAAGTATCGCCGACTTCTTGAAGATGGGCGCCGGAGCGCGGGCAGCGCAGAATGTCAATCGCGTCGGCTGCTGGCGATAGCGCGCGACTGTGGGACGCATCCTTCAGCCTCAAGTCCAGGAACACGCTGGGAGCGATCGTCCAGCCGCTTCGCTGGAGCAAGGCATCCGATGCCGCCAGCAAGCGCGTTGGCAGCCAGCGCTTGAGCAAACCCAAGCGAAACCAGGAGACCGGCACAACGCGCAGCACGTCGAAACCAAGACTGGTGACCTGGCTAACCATGTAGTCGGGATGGAAATTGAAGTTCAGCTCGACGAATTCAACGGGCGACGGCGTATACGGATTCCATTCGTTCATCCCCAGTAGATGACGCAGCATCGCCTTCAGGTTTCGTTTATTGGCGTATTCCAGGATGAACTGGCCCCTTTCGGGCAAGACGCGGCGAATCTGGTCGAGGACGGCCGGCACATTTTCGAAGTGGTGGATGACGCGGATCATGGTCGCGGCGTCGAAGACAGCTGGTTGAAACGGCATCCGGTAGGCGTTTGCCGCGACGTAGAAATATCCGTCATCGCCGAACTTCGCGCGCGCGTATTGCAATTGCTCCAAGGAATAATCGAGTAAGACAACTTGCTCGAACATCTCGTATTCGTCGGTGATCCGCCCGTAGCCGGCGCCGATCTCGAGCAATCGGCGGCCGCCTGCTGGCAGCAGTTGCTTGAGTACGCCGCGCTCAACCGCGTCTTCGTAGGCGCGTCCTTGCCCTTCCCAGAAGTCCTGCCGGTAGGTCGAATCGCCATAATCGCAGATTCGCGGTCCCTCGGTCATGAGATCGCTCCGCTATGCGCCCGCGCTTTACGCCAAGCCAGCGTCTTTGCGGAGTTCGTCGCTTTTGTCGGTCTTTTCCCAGGGCGCGTCAATGTCTTCGCGGCCGAAGTGTCCGTAAGCCGCCACCTGCCTGAAAACAGGCTTGCGCAATCCCAGATCGCGGATGATGGCGGCGGGTCTCATGTCAAAATGCTCTTGAATCAACGCGCTGATTTTGTCGTCGCTTATCTTGCCGCTGCCAAATGTCTCGACAGACAACGATGTTGGCTGCGCCTTTCCGATCGCGTAGGAGACCTGCAGCTCAAAGCGTTCCGCCAGACCCGCCTTGACGACATTCTTGGCGACATAGCGCGCCATGTAAGCCGCGCTCCGGTCGACCTTGGTGCCATCCTTGCCGGAGAAGGCGCCGCCGCCATGGCGGGCAACGCCACCGTAGGTGTCCACCATGATCTTGCGCCCGGTCAAACCGGCGTCGCCCAAAGGACCGCCGGTCACAAATCGCCCGGAGGGGTTTATATGGAAGGTCGTGCGCTCATCAAGCCATTTACCGCATTCCTGGTCGCGCCGGATGAAGTCGACGATTTGACGACGAATCTCGGATTGAGAGACTTCAGGCGCGTGTTGCGTCGACAACACTACGGTATCGACGCGCAGGGGCCGTCCATGGGCGTATTCGACGGTGACCTGGCATTTGGCGTCAGGACGCAGCCATTCGATGGCGCCCGCTTTGCGCGCCTTGCTCAACCGGCGCATCAGCCCGTGCGAGAGCGCAGCAGTTAGCGGCATCAGCTCTTCCGTTTCGTCGCAGGCGAAGCCGATCATCATGCCTTGATCGCCGGCGCCGGTCGCTTCTATGCCAGCCTCCGACATGCTGCCTTCGCGCGCTTCCAAAGCCGTATCGACCCCTAGTTTGATATCAGCCGACTGTTCTTTGATGGAAATCAATACGCCGCAAGTCTCGGCGTCAAAACCAAAATCCGAGTCTGTGTAGCCGATTTCCCGAATCGTATCGCGCGCAATCGTTTCAATATCCACATTGGCAGTCGTAGTTATCTCGCCCATGACAAGGACCAAACCGGTGGTCGTCGCAACTTCACAGGCTACGCGCGCCAGCGGGTCCTGCGCAAGAATGGCGTCAAGCACAGCGTCGCTAATTTGGTCGCAGATCTTGTCGGGATGCCCCTCCGAAACGGATTCTGAGGTGAACAGATATTTCGGGGAGTTCATGAATGTCGTCGACATGTTCGTCCTTTCGGCGGCAACAAAAAACGCCATGCGGGGCAGCGGGCGTCGAAGGTTCAGGTTCGCCTACGCTCATCTGCCAGAGTTTGTACCCTGCCGGACTTAGCACCGTCCCGTATCTGCGGGGGTTGCCGCGAGTTCGCCGAGCCGGTTCTCTCACTCGCTCTTGATGAGTGCCGCCCGTCGCAACGAGGGCGGCTAGAGGCATTATATCACAGGCGGACGGCGCCGCAATCCAAAACCAAAGCGGCCGACGCGAAGCGTCAGCCTCTCGATCGGCTAGCGGCTAATGGGCGCTTTATTAATTTTTGGAGCGATGAACATGCATGAGAAATTCGTGGCGCGTGCTGTGTTGATTTCTGAAATCACCTAGCATGGCGCTGGTGGTCATATTCGAGTCATGCTTCATGACGCCGCGTATCATCGAGCACATGTGGCGCGCGGTCATGACAACAGCGACGCCTCTGGGATCCAGCACTTCGACGATAAAGTCCGCAATCTGCCGAGTCAGGCGCTCTTGCACTTGCAGCCGGCGCGAAAACATATCAACGATGCGAGGAATTTTGCTCAGCCCCAAGACTTTGCTTTTGGGCAGATAGGCAACATGCGCGTGCCCGATGAAGGGCAGCAGATGGTGCTCGCAAAGACTGTAGAATTCGATATCGCTGACGATCACCATATCATCGCACTCAATGTCAAATATGGCATTATTCAGCAGCTCAATAGGATCAGTTGTGTAACCGCTCACCAATTCGCTGTAAGCTCGCGCCACGCGCTTTGGCGTCTCTAGCAGGCCCGGGCGGCTCGGTTCTTCGCCAATGGCTTTGAGCAGCTGCAGCACCGCATCCCGAGCGGCATCCTCATTGACGGGAACAGCATCCAATCCGAATCGGCTCAGCAGCGCGTTCGATTCAAGCTTGTCTTTTATGTCTTGCGGACGCAAGGCGACCGCTTCTGCATCATAGCGATCCATTGTCAGCCGTTCTGTTGTCGCGGACGATCAGCCTGCCTTCGCCGAGGATAAGCCGATTTGCCTGTTTGTGAATCTGCTTACTTGATTAAAATTATAGAGTAAAATACCTGCGGTCAACAAGTTGCGTTTGTAAAAGCAATCGCAATTCCAACCGTAAGCATACTGTTCTGTTGCCAGATAGATTATCGGAAAGCTGGGCTTTTGTCAGCATCAAATCGGCTTTCCTTGCTAGACTGCTAGGCATTAGAATTGGGTTCCCGCTGGCATGGACACCATTGAAATCCGAAATCTGCGCTTGCGCGCGCAAATCGGTTTCAGCACCCATGAGCTGGATGCGCCACAAGATGTCGTCATCAACCTGAGAATTCATCTTGCTGACCGGCGCGCGGGCGAGACGGATGACCCAGCCGACGCCTTCAACTATCGAACCGTCACGAAAGCCGTCATTCGTCTGGTGGAAGGTGCGCGCTTTGCCTTGGTGGAAAAGCTGGCGGAAGAAATCGCCCGTCTGGCGGTAGTTGATTTCGGCGCGCCCAGCGTCGAAGTAAGCGTCAGCAAACCGGGCGCTCTGCGACGGTCGGATTCGGTCGGCATCCAAATCAAAAGGGGACCCGATGACTACGCCCGAAATATCGCCTATTTGTCGCTCGGGTCGAATATCGATCCGGAAGCCAATCTCGCGGCCGCCATCGATCAACTGCGCCGCTTGACAACTGTGCTTGCTCTGTCGTCCGTGTATCAGACGCGGCCGCAAGGCTACGCTCAGCAGGAGCACTTCCTCAACATGGCGGTCAAGCTTCGTACTTTGCGGACGCCAGCCCAATTCAAGACCGAGGTCATCGACCGGATCGAGTCAGCGCTGAAACGCGTACATGATCCCAAAAACGCAAACGCGCCGCGGACGATCGATTTGGATATTTCGCTCTGGAATGACGAGGTCATCCAATTTGGCGCAAAACCCTGGACGATTCCGGACGCTGATATCGCTCATTTCGCCTATGTTGCGATACCATTGGCTGAGCTCGCGCCTGAATACATCCATCCACAGCTTGGCAAATCGCTAAAGGAGATTGCGGCGCCCTTCAAAAGCGACGAGGTAAATCGCCTAGACCTCAAGTTGACGCGCAATTGAATTGAGGCAATCGGCCGAAATTGATGTAACAACGATGACCGCGCCATGAGGGTGCGCAGGATTTTGGTGATAGGCTAAAATAGACAAGACGTTTAGGCGCGCAAGCACAGGAAACGCTATGGCGAATGCGAATCTGATCACACTTTCTCAACCTCGGTCGGCGGCCTCCGAAGCCTATCGCAGCCTGCGCACCAACTTGATGTTCAGCAGCGTCGAAAGCCCGATACAGACCTTGCTTGTGACATCGGCCGCGCGTGAGGATCAGAAGAGTGTTACGCTGGCAAATCTGGCCGTGACTTTCGCCCAGAGCGGAAATCAAACGATCCTTGTCGATGCGGATTTGCGGCAGCCGAAACAGCACGAAATCTGGAACATCCGCAATGACCGCGGGCTCAGCAGCATGATGGTGGACGCAAGCGCCATCGAGGCGCCGCCGCTCCAGGATTCGCCGGTCGAGAGCCTTCAGATTGTGAATGCGGGAGAGTTGCCGCCGAACCCGGCCGACCTGCTCGGCGGCAAGCGGATGGACGCGATCATTGCGACGCTTACGAAACGCGCGGATTACGTGCTTTTCGACAGCCCCCCGATCCTCGCCGCCACCGACGCCGCGCTTCTCGGCATCAAATTGGATGGCGCCCTATTGGCGATACGCGCTGGCGAGACGCGGCGCGATCACACCGTGCAGGCGCGGCGGGCGCTGGAGCGCGTCCATGTGCGCATCGTCGGCGCAGTGCTCACCAATGCTCCCAGCGACAACCGAATCGCTTACTGATCCAATCCGATGTTGGAACCATGCGCGCCTGGCTCTGAAATGGGAGTCTGAACGGACGATGAAAGGCCTGATCCTCAGCGGCGGCAAAGGCACACGTTTGTATCCCCTGACCTATACGCGCGCCAAGCAGTTGATCCCAGTCGCCAACAAACCGGTGTTGGTCCGCGTGATTGAAGCGATCCGCGATGCCGGCGTGCGAGAAATCGGAATCGTCGTCGGCTATACCGCGCCTGAGATTCGAGAGGCCCTCGGCGACGGCTCGCGCTGGGAGGTCTCGCTGACCTATATCCACCAGGCCAGCCCCGATGGTTTGGCGCACGCGGTGAGAATCTCGCGCGCTTTCTTGGCGGACGATCCCTTCGTGATGTTCCTGGGCGACAATGTTATCGAAGACGGGATCAGCAAGCTGATCAGCGACTTTGCGGAAAACAAGTGGAACAGCCAGATTGTGCTGAAGGAAGTGGACAATCCGTCGGCTTACGGCGTCGCCCAATTGCGCCCGGATGGCCGCATCGAACGGCTGATCGAAAAGCCCGAATTTCCGCCCAGCAATCTCGCGCTCGTGGGCATCTACATGTTTGATCAGCATGTGTTTGACGCGGTCGATGCGATCCGCCCGTCGGCGCGCGGCGAATACGAAATCACCGACGCCATTCAATGGCTGATCGATCACGGGCATACCGTCTATCCCCATATACATCGCGGCTGGTGGATCGATACGGGCAAACCGACCGATATGTTGGAAGCCAACAGTCTTGTCTTGGAGGAGATTGCGCCTTGCCTTGACGACAGCGCCGCGGTCGATTCGCGCTCGACGGTCGATTCGCGCGTAACTTTGCAAGCCGGCGCCAGAATCGTCAACAGTATCCTGCGCGGACCAACGGTCATCGGACAAGACACCGTGATTGAGAACAGTTATATCGGACCATTCACCAGCATTTACCACAGCTGCCAGATCCGCAACTGCGAGATCGAACGAAGCATAATCCTGGAGAATAGCCGCGTGACGGACATTGATCGCACGCTGCGAGACAGCCTCATCGGCCGGAACGCGACCGTCAAGCGGAGCGCGGAAAAGCCGAGCGGCATCAAAATGAACCTTGGAGATCACAGTACGCTCTGGGTCTAGGCGAACAATCGACGGAATTGGACGATACGAATGAAAAACATCCTGGTTACAGGCGGGGCTGGCTTTATCGGCAGCGCCTTCACCCGTCACATGGTTGCGTCGTACTCCGAATACAATATCGTATGCTTTGACAAACTCACCTATGCCGGCAATATCGATAACCTGCTGCCAGTCAGCGACGAGGAGAATTATCGTTTCGAGCGCGGCGATGTCGCTGATCGCGCCACCGTCAAACAGGCGCTGAGGCGATACGCGATTGACACAATCGTCAATTTCGCGGCGGAGAGCCACGTCGACCGCAGCATCCTCGATCCGGACGCCTTCATTCACACGGATGTCGTTGGCGCTTATATATTGCTGGACGAAGGGCGGAAGCACGGGATAGAACGATTCTGTCAGGTATCGACCGATGAAGTCTACGGCGATATCGACGGCGGTCTCTCGGCGGAGGACGATCGCTTCCTGCCCAACAGCCCGTATGCGGCGAGCAAAGCCGGCGGCGAATTGATGGCGCGCGCTTATCATGTGACCTACGGCATGGACATTGTGATTACGCGCGGCAGCAATACCTACGGACCCTATCAGTACCCGGAGAAGCTGATACCGTTTTTTGCGACCGAGGCGATTGACGGCCGGCCGTTGCCCGTGTACGGAGACGGGCAGCAGGTTCGGGATTGGCTCTATGTCGACGATCACGTCCGCGGCGTCGATCTGGTGCTTCATCGCGGCGAATCGGGCGAAGCCTACAACCTAGCGGGCGAGAACCAGCGCCGCAATATCGAAATCACGCGGCGGCTGCTGGCGCTTCTGGGCAAACCGGAATCGCTGATCCGGTTTGTGCCGGACCGCGAAGGGCACGACCGGCGCTATGCGATGACGGCGGAGAAGGCGCGCGCCCTCGGCTGGCGGCGCGCTTTCGATTTCGATCGCGGCTTAGAAGCGACCGTCACGTGGTATGTGGATAACGAATGGTGGTGGCGGAAAATCAAAACCGGCGACTACCTCGACTTTTACCAGCGCCAGTATGCCGATCGACTCGCCGCTTCCTCGCTATGACAATTTCAAGCGAACGTGAGTCTATTCGGTTCGCGTACTTGCGACGGGCGATGCGGGCGCGCAAGAATTGATCGACTGATATGAGCGCCGAATGAAGATCCTGATGACGGGCGCGGCCGGCAAGCTGGGCAGCCAGTTGCAGGCGCTGCTGCAAGATGATCATGAAGTGGCTGACGCCGATATTGTGGGCAATGTGAGCCATCGCCTGGACATAACTGATTACGCCGCTTGTCGCAGTCTCATCACTGACCTACGTCCGGATATCGTCTTGCATCCGGCCGCCTGGACCGATGTGAATGGCTGCGCGCTGAATCCGGAGAAGGCGCTCCTGGTCAACGGCGTCGGCACGGGGCATCTCGCGGCAATAACCGGGGAACGCGGGCTACCGATGCTCTACGTCAGCACAAATGAGGTGTTCGACGGCGCGCAGTTTCGCGAATACAAAGAATATGACCGCCCCAATCCGATTAACGCCTATGGCTACAGCAAGTGGTATGGCGAGCGCGCCATTGCGGCGGTCAACCCGCGACACTACATCGTGCGGTCGGCCTGGCTCTTCGCGCATGGCGGCGGTAATTTTATCCACGCGATTCTCGAAGCCGCTCGAGTGGGACAGCCGATTCGTGTTGTGACAAACGAGATCGCCAACCCGACCTACACCAAGGATTTGGCCGAGGCGATTGTCAAGTTGATCGAGAGCGAACGCATCGGCATTTATCACCTGGTAAATGAGGGCGCCGTCAGTCGTTGGCAATTCGCGCGCTTCGTACTCGACCAAGCCGGATTCGCGGAAACCTCGATCGCGCGCATCAGCCGCCACGAGTGGCCGCGTCCGTCGTTAACGCCGGAGCACAGCGCTCTCGCCAATGTCGCCGGCGCCAGCATTGGGATTCGCTTGCGTCCCTGGGAAGACGCGGCGCGCGCCTTCCTTGACGCCGAGGCGGCTGTTTGATGCCGGTTCGATTCTCGGTCGTCATCCCAAACTGGAACGGCGAACGCTTTCTGGCAACCTGTCTCGGCTCCTTGCGCGCTCAAACCGTAGACAACATCGAAGTCATCCTCGTCGACAATGCTTCGTCAGACGGGTCGCGGGCGCTCGTCGAGTCCAAATTTCCCGAGGTGCGGCTGATCGAATTGGAGGAGAATTGCGGCTTCACGGGCGCGTGCAATATTGGCTTGGACGCGGCCAGAGGCGAAGTCGTCGCGCTGCTTAACAATGATACCGAGGTTGATAGCGCCTGGGTTGACTGGGTATTGAAAGCCTTTGATCAACACGCGGAAGCCGGAATCGTGGCGAGCAAGATGCTGTTGTTTGATCGGAGAGATCGCTTTCATACCGCTGGCGACTACTTCACAACGGAAGGCCGCGCGGGCAATCGCGGCGCCTGGGAACTGGATCGCGGACAATACGATGTCGGCGAATATGTATTCTCCGCTTGCGGCGGTTCAGCCGTTTATCGACGCTCCATGCTGGATGACATCGGCGCGCTTGACAATGATTTCTTCTTCTTGCTTGAGGATATTGATCTGGCCTGGCGCGCGCAGCTGGCTGGCTACAAGGTCTGGTACGAACCGCGCGCTGTAGTATTTCATCACTTGTCCGCAACTGGCGGCGGCGTTACAGCCAGCTACCATGATGGCAGAAACGGGGTCTGGCTGCTGGCAAAAAACATGCCGTCAACGCTATTCCGCAAGTATGGGCGCCGAATCTTCAGGCGTCAGTTCGCCTTGCTTTGGGAGTCGATCAAAGCCTGGCGCGGTCGTGAAGCGCGCGCGCGAATGCGCGGAATGGTTGTTGGACTGCTGACTCTGCCGAGGGCGCTGGCCAAGCGTCGACGGATACAAGCGGGAAAGCGCGTGTCAGACGAATACATCGAGAGCCTGCTAACGCGGGTCTAGGCATCGCATTTCACGCCGGCGCAAATTGGTTTTGACGCGCTTTAACATACACAATTGCCAATTCTCGCGTATTATGAGATGTAATTGTGCTGCGATGAATAAATCTCTCCACTGGAGATGGCCAATTGAGCAATCCCTTCCTGAGCATCGTCATACCGGCGCACAATGAGGAGCGTCGGCTGCCGCCGAGCCTCGTCAAGATCGACCGCTTTCTAAAGCAACAAGCGTATGAAGCGGAGGTCATCGTTGTCGAAAATGGCAGCATTGACCGTACCTACGCCGTCGCGCTCGAATGCGCCAAAGAGTATTCATTTCTTCGCGTCCTCCAAACCCCTGATGGCGCGCGCGGCAAAGGGCTGGCGGTCAAGCACGGCATGTTGGCGGCAAGCGGCGATTGGCGCTTCATTTGCGACGCCGACTTGTCCATGCCCATTGACGGTTTAGTAAAGTTCCTGCCGCCTGAATCCGACGGCTACGACATTGTCATCGCCAGCCGCGAAGCCCCGGGCGCCGTGACAATCGACGAGCCAGAATACCGCCATGTGATGGGACGCATCGCAACATTCATCATCAAGTTTGCCGCTATCCGCGATTATGAAGACACGCAGTGCGGCTTCAAGATGTTTAGCAGGTCTGTAGCGGAAGATCTCTTCGCCGTCCAGCGGATGAATGGAATCGGATTTGATGTTGAGCTTCTGTTCATCGCCAAACGGCGCGGTTACAAAGTGAAGGAAGTGCCGATCACCTGGTATTTCGATCCCTACTCGACCATGCGCCTTTGGGATGACTCGATCAAGCTGTTGCGCGAGATTTGGCAGATACGGCGGAATTGGCGCCGAGGCTTATATGGCTGAGTGCGGCAAAGCCCCTAGGACGGCGAGCCTGCGGCACGAGCGCCACTACTTCCGGGCGGGCTGCCAACTCATTGTAGGCATTGATGAAGCCGGGCGCGGGCCTCTGGCTGGTCCGGTCGCCGCAGCCGCCGTTGCCTTGCCGCTGGAACGACGTGACCTGGCTTCAGCGCTGCGTGGACTGCGCGACAGCAAAGAGATGAGCGCCGCTCAGCGACTGCCGCTCAGCGAAACCGTCAAGGAGGTCGCCTCATACTGGGGTGTTGGACACAGCGATGTCGCCGAGATTGATCGTTGCGGCATCGTCGACGCGACGAAGGCGGCGATGCAGCGCGCCCTGGACAAGGCGCTGCGCGGATCCGACAGAGCGCCCGACTGCCTGTTCCTGGATTATGTGAAGTGGCCCGAGCGCCTCGATATCCCGCAGGTGAGCATTGTGCGCGGCGACAAGCATTCGCTGTCGATCGCCTGCGCCAGCGTCCTGGCGAAAGTCTGGCGCGATCGCTTCATGATCGAACTGGACGACAAGTACAGCGAATATGGTTTCGCGCAGCACAAGGGCTATGGAACGGCGGCGCATCTAGCCGCCCTGCGCCGCTTCGGTCCCTGCGCGGCGCATCGGCGTTCTTTCAAGCCGGTATTTGAACTGATCGAAGGCGAGCTCCAATAGCGCCTTTTGCCGCCAACCGCGCCTTGGCGAGCCTGTGTTATCATCGGATGGAGCCTGTCGGGATATTCGCTTGAAGATCGCACTGGCGCATGACTGGCTGAATCAGATTGGCGGCGCGGAAGATGTGCTTGACGCGCTGCTGCAGATTTACCCCGTCAGCCCCGTTTACACCAGCATCTTCGCCAAGTCGTTCATGCCAGGACACTTGCAGGACCGAGACATACAAACGTTGTGGCTTGACCGGCTGCCCGCAATCCATCGCCGGCATCAGGCCTACTTGCCGCTCTATCCACTCGCCTGGAACAACCTGAAAATCGATGGCTATGACGTAATTCTGAGCAACAAGAGCGGTTTCTGCCACGGCTTGCGTTTTCCGCCACATTGCTTGCACATCTGCTATTGCCTGACGCCGACGCGTTATGTCTGGCAATTGGACAATTATTTGGTCGGCGAGGAAATTGGCAGAGCCGCCGCCAACCTGCTGAGGCCTCTGGTCGCTCTGCTGCGGCGCTGGGATTACGCGGCGGCGCAACGCGTCTCGCACTTCATCGCCATCAGCTCGGCAGTAAAGAAGCGCATCAGCCGTTACTATGATCGCGAATCGGTCGTCATTTATCCGCCGGTAGACACGAGACGTTTTGAGTCGGCGGCAGCGGAAGATCCCGATGATTATTATCTTGTTGTATCCCGTCTCGTCCCATACAAGCGCATTGACCTCGCAGTGCGCGCCGCGACCGAACTGGGTCTCAAGCTGAAGATCGCCGGCGCCGGGCGTGACGAAGAGCGGCTGCGGTCCTTGGCGGGCGATTGCGTCGAGTTTCTCGGTTTCGCGCCTGAGTCGGAATTGCCCCGCCTGATGGGACGCTGCCGGGCGCTTATCTTTCCCGGACTGGAAGATTTCGGCATCGCGCCTGTACAAGCGCAAGCCAGCGGTCGTCCGGTTATCGCTTTTGCTGGCGGCGGCGCGCTCGATACCATAATCCCGGGACTAACCGGCGAGCATTTCCACCACCAGACGGTGGACAGTCTAAAAGAAGTCTGGCGAAAGTTCGACCATCAAGCGTACAATCCGGAGTTGATGCGCGGCCACGCGAAAGCGTTCGATACGAGCGTCTTTGCCGAACGCATTCAGACTTTCATTGAGCAAGCCTGGCAGGCGCATCAGGCGAAACGGGACTTCAGTTTCCGTGACCCGGTCGTGGCTGGATAGGTGAATTTATGGGGTTCAACGCATTGGTCCAGATTATATTGCGGCGTTGGTGGTTGATCGTGCTGCCGCTCGTTTTGAGCGCCGTCATCGCGCTTCCTGAATTGCTCGGAGGCAGTTCGGCGGCGCCAACCGGATTCACCGCTGAGATACGGTATAGCGCAGCTCAGCGCCTGGATATATCGCAGCAAGACGGAGACTACGCCGACGTCTGGATCGCGTCAGAATACACAGTTCACGCCTTGACTGATTGGGTGCGCAGTTCCAGTTTCCGCGCTGAAATCGAGGTCGCGCTGGGCGATTCAGAAGTCACGCTGGCGGGCTTGGGCATTGCGGCCGACAATGTTCGCAGCATCGGCGTCGTGTACCTCAGCCACGTACGGAGCGAATCACTGAGCGCTATCGCCGACGCGGCCGTTCTCGTCTTAAGCAGCCGCAGCGAAAGCTACTTCCCGCAATTCGGCGGCGAGTCGGCCCAGGTTACCATATTGCAGCAACCCGCCGTCGCCGCGGCGCCGCCAGCCTTGACAAACCGTTTTGCGCCCTTCATCCGAATGGGAATTGCGCTTTTGATTGGTATTGCCATCGCGTTCTTCGCCGAATTTCTCGACCCTACTATCTATCATCGGGACGATCTGCGCCGGTTGGGGATGCCAATCATGGCCAGCATTCCCAAGGAGCGCGCGTAGCCAGAATTCGCGCCCGCATTTCGGTTGCAGTCCAACCCGAGTTGCTTCAGGAGACGGAAGCGTGGCTGAGGCATTCAACTTGAACGGGCGAGTCGCCATCGTAACCGGCGCCTCGCGTGGCATCGGCCGCGCAATAGCGGAGGTTTATGCGCGCGCCGGCGCCAAGGTGGCGCTCGCCAGCCGCAAACAAGACGCCCTTGACGAAGCCGCGGAAGCAATATGCGCAGGAGGCGGCGAAGCAATCGGCATCGCCGCGCATAATGGCGACAGGGACGCGCTTTTCGCCCTGGTGGATCGAACGCTTAGCCAGTTCGGCCGGCTGGACATCCTGGTCAATAACGCGGCGACCAATCCGCACTTCGGCGCCACGCTCGATGCAGCCGACAGTTACTGGCGCAAGACCATTGAGGTAAACCTGATGGGCAACGTCTGGCTATCGCAAGCGGCGGTGCAAGCCATGCGGCGCAGCGGAGGCGGCAAGATCATCAATGTGGCGTCCATCGTCGGCTTGACGCCAGGAAGAAATCAGGGGATCTACAGCGCTACAAAAGCGGCTGTCATTAGCTTGACCAAGACCTTGGCGGTCGAATTGGGCAGCGACAATATCCAGGTGAACGCGATCGCGCCCGGCTTGGTGCAGACCAAGTTTGCGCAAGCGCTTTGGGGGAATCCGGATCTGCTGGCGCCTGTCTTGAAGCGGACGCCGGCGGGGCGCATCGGTCAGCCGCAGGACATGACTGGCATCGCGCTGTTTCTGGCAGCGCCGGCGTCGGACTTTACGACCGGCGCCGTGTTTGTGCTTGACGGCGGGGTTAGCGCGCAATCGATCTGATTGGCTGACGAACAGGTGCGGGCTAAACTGATAGCCGGGTGGGGCCTGGTCGTTCAGCGAGTATCCTTATCTTCTAATTCATGCCCCGCTTGGTCGCCCGCTGCCGCCCCTTCGAGGATCAACTCAGCCTCGGCCAGGCCGCCTGCCTCGACTGGACTCGCGCCTGCCTCGGGCGAGTCATCGCCTGCGGCCGATTCTTCGTCCGTCGTCGGGCGGGTCGCTGAATGACCGGCCATCGTGATTTTGCCGTCAATGAAGGCGCCCTCTTCAGTGGTCAAAGCCGTGGCGTTGATATCGCCCCAGATGCGGCCCGTCCGCAGCAGCTGCACCTTGTTGCCAGTCACGTTGCCGCGCACCGTACCGGCGATGGAAATGTTGCGCGCGTGAATGTCGGCCTGAATATCAGCCGATTCTCCTACAAGGATATTGCCGCTGACCTCCAGCGAGCCGGCAAACTGACCATCCATGCGAACATTGCCCGAGCTAGCGAAGCTGCCGTCAAAGCTCGTATTTGAACCGATGACCGTGTCGAAGCCTACAGGCCGGCCGCTCGTTGCTTCCGGCGCCGCCTCCTGCGCTTCCGTTTCCATTTGCCCGCGCCGATTGGCGAAGAACGCGCTCATGTTACTCCCTCGTTAGCTCGACTCTGTTTTGGATACCATTTGTCCGGGAGCGCATAATCCATTGGCTGTGCGCTCGCCCTCGATTTCGCCCGGCTTCAATAGGCTATGGGCGCGCGCAAGCGAAAATGATCAAGGCGCGAAAGCTCCCTGACTTGCTCGGCCGCCCGATAACTGCTGCGCACCAGGGGACCGCTTTCCACCCATTTGAAGCCCATCTGCAGACCCAGCGTTCGCAGTTGGTCGAATTCAGCCGGCGTGTAATAGCGCTCGATCGGCAGGTGGCGCTTGCTCGGCTGCAGGTACTGACCAAGCGTGAGTATATCAACGCCGACGTCGACCAGGTCCGCCATCGTCGATTGCACTTCGGCAAGCGTTTCTCCCAAACCAAGCATAATGCCACTCTTGGTCAAGACCTTCGAATCCATTCGCTTGGCATTCTGCAATGTGCCCAGCGCCCAGCTGTAGCGATCCTGGGGCTGCACACGCTTGAACAGACGCGGCACGGTCTCGACGTTGTGGTTGAGGATCTCGGGCTGCGCCGCCATCACGATCTGCAGCGCCGGTTCACTGCCTTTGAAGTCCGGTATCAACACCTCAACCGAACAGCCGGGCTGCAACTGACGGATCCGCCGAATCACCATTGCGAATAGAGGCGCGCCGCCATCCGGGCGATCATCGCGATTGACGCTCGTAATCACAACATGCTGCAAGCCCATCGCGCGAACGCTCTCGGCGATTCGATTCGGCTCGCCCCAGTCAAGCGGATTTGGCAGCCCGGTCTTGATATCGCAGAAACCGCAGCTGCGCGTACAGGTATCGCCCATCATCAAAAAGGTGGCTGTGCCCTTGCCCCAGCACTCGCCCAAATTCGGGCATTGCGCTTCCTCGCAGACCGTATGCAGTGTTTTCTTGCGCATCAACGCGCGAACGCGCTCGTACTGCGAGCCGCTTGGCGCGCGAACGCGGATCCAGGGCGGTCGGCGGCGCGGCGTCTTGGGGTCGGGCTGCCAGTCGCCGGCTGTCGTCACCGGTATCAGATCGGGTTCGATCGGTATGCTCAATTCGATGCTCCAACATGGATCAGGGCGGGAAAAACGCAAAGCTTCCCGACTCATTATATAACAATCTGCGCCGCGTCCGCTATGGCGACTGGGCATCAGAAGCGCGGCTGTCGGTGAATCGCGAGCCTTGTGTTATGCTAAGAGGCGAGCCTCGAGGCGCGCGTGCGGCAATGAGAACCATTACACTCAAGAACGTCAGCAAGACCTTTTACGACAAGAGTCGCAAGCTGACGCCAGTTCTGGCCATCAAGGACTTCAACCTGCGCGTGGACGATGGCGAGGCGGTTGTGCTATTGGGTCCCAGCGGCTGCGGCAAAACGACGCTCTTGCGCCTGATCGCCGGGCTGGATGACCCTGACGCCGGCGAAATCTATTACAACGACATCCCGCTGGATGCCATACCGATAGAAGAGCGCGGCATCGGCATGGTCTTTCAGAATTATGTATTGATCCCGCATTGGGAAAGCCGCAAGACGGTCGGGTTCTTTTTGCGCTTGCGAGACCGGGAGCAAGAGGTGCCGGCGCATGTCAATACCGTCGCCAAGATAACCGGCGTTGATATTGAAAGTCTGATGGGCCGCTTCCCGCGTCACCTTTCGGGGGGCGAAAAGCAGCGCGTGTCCATCGCTCGCGCGTTTGCTCGCGACCTGGAACTGCTGCTATTCGACGAACCCTTTGCCAATCTGGATGCCAAGTTCCGCTCGCAGGCGCGCGTCGAGTTGAAACGGCTCATCCAAGAATTCAATGTCACGCTCGTATACGTGACGCATGATCAGGTGGAGGCGATGAGCGTCGCCGATCGCATTGTCGTGATCAACGCGGGCCGCATCGTGCAATCCGGACCCTACCATGCCCTGCATGACGACCCGGACAGTCTCTTCGTCGCCCAGTTTCTTGGAACGCCGACCATTAACACCTTTTGGGGGCGCGTGAGCGATGGCGCTTGGGACGGCAGCTATATGGGGCGAGTCGCTTTGCCGCGGCCGCAGCGGGACGGCAGTGAAATCATCGTCGGAATTCGCCCAGAGTTTATCAAGATCTGCGATGCAGGCGCCGGCATACCGGCGACAATTGAGCGGGTCATCCCTTTCTACGCCGAGAAATATACTTTGCTTGAAGTCTGGCTGCGCAAGCGCCGCTGGCGAATCCAGGTTCCGCTACATGAGTTTTTCCAGCCGGGCGAAACCGTGCACTGCCTGCTTGATTGGTCGCGCGCGCTCTTCTTTAACGCGCAATCAGGCGAACGCATACGCTAGTCGAACGCGATCAATTCGCGCAATCCCTCCAAGGTTGCCGGTCCAATGCCCGGCACCTCATCCAGATCTGCTAGACTGGCAAATGGGCTCACTTGTTCTCTGTACTGGATAATGCGCGACGCTGCCACCGGTCCAATGCGCGGCAGGGTTTCAAGCTCCTCTTGCGTCGCCGAATTGATCCTTACCAGCGCGCCACCCGAGGGCGTTGGCAAGTCTATGTCAACATTTCTCGGCTCGCTCGAAGGCACGTGCACATGATCGCCATCGCGGAGCAATCCCGCCAGATTGACGAGCGTCTTGTTGGCAAGCTCAGTGAAGCCGCCAGCGGCCGCCAAGGCATCGGAGACGCGGCTCCCGTTTGGCAGCAGGTGCGTGGTCCCGGGCCGCGTTACCTCGCCGGTGACGTAGATCAGTATCGGCCGAGGCGTCGCTGTTGGCGCCGGCGTCGCCGTCGGCTCTGGCGGCATGATCGTGATGTGAATCGGCTCGGGCCGCGAGAGCAGAAGCGCCACCCCGCCCAAGGCAATCAGCGTGGCGAGCGCCAGGAAAATAACAACTGTCATCCACGGCGATGTCATAAGAATCGAACTCAAAACGATTTGATATCGATGGGAAACATTCTATCGCAGCCGATTTTGGAGTTCGCTCTAGTCTTCCACCCAAACCGGCAAATGCCCTAAGGCGACGATATCGTACCATTGCGCGCGATCGCCTTCGGTGAATATCGCCGCTTCAGCCACGACAATTGCGCCCGCCTTGTCCATAATCAGACGCATACCCTGGAGCGTGCTGCCGGTCGAGATCACGTCATCGACGATGGCGACCCGCCTGCCAGCGACCAATTTGCGATCTTTGGCGTCCAGGAAGAGCGTCTGCGGCTGGCCTGTCGTGATGCTCAGCGTTTCGCTCTGCAGCGCGTCGCCCATATAGGGCTTATGCGTCTTGCGCAGGACGACGTAGGGCAATTGCATGGCTGAACCAATCGCATGCGCGAGCGGAATGGACTTGGCTTCAGCCGTGACCAATACTTCTATTTCGCGGTTTGCCAACTGCTTGGCCAGTTCTGCGCTGGCGACGTTGACAAATTCATAATCGCCAAGAATATTGACTATCGCTATCTTGACGCCCGGCTTGATTTCCATAAGCGGCAAATCGCGCTTGACGCCGGCAACGTCTACTGAATGAAATTCGGCGGCCATGGGTCTTCCTTTTTTTCCGATGCTACATCGACATCGCCCGATTATAGCGCGACTGAATTGCGCGTTAAACGCTAGACATCGCCTTCGATCATGCGCTCGCGCGCGCCCGCAGTCATTACCGAATCGGCAAGATCCGGGGCACTGCCGTCGACGATTCGGCCGTCGACAAGTGTCAGAACGCGATCCATCTGCAAAGCGAGCGACCGATCATGCGTGACCAGCACCAGCGTAGTCCCGTTTTGGGCGCGAATCGTCTTCAGCGCCTCCAGCACCGTCTCGCCCGATGCTGAATCGAGATTGCCGGTCGGCTCGTCAGCCAGCAGAATCGGCGGGTCATTCGCCAGCGCCCGCGCGATGGCGACGCGCTGCTGCTGCCCGCCGCTCAATTCACTCGGGCGGTGATGGAAACGATCGCCCAATCCCAGCAGTTCCAGCAGTTCCCGGGCGCGGTTGAAGGGCTTGTGTCTGCGGACTTGGGCAAATTCAATTGGCAGCGCGACGTTTTCTAAAGCCGTCAAGGTGGGAATCAGATTGAAGAATTGAAACACGAAGCCGATCTTCTGGTTGCGAATGTCGGTGAGCTGCCCCTCACTCATTGTGCTTATGTCTATGCCATCGATTTCGATTGTGCCGTCGGTGGGGCTGTCCAGACCGCCGATGATGCCCAGCAGCGTGCTCTTCCCGCTTCCCGACGGGCCGACGACCCCCACCATTTCATGGGGATAAATCGCCAGATCAACCCCGCGCAGCGCCTGCACGACATGGGCGCCCAACTTGAGATCCCGTGTGACCGCGCGCGCGTGGATGACCGGCTTCATAGCCGAACCGATTTCCTGCGATTCTATCAAATGTGTTCTCGCTCCACCTGAATCCGCGGCGAGGCTGTTTCAAGCCAGGCGCGCAGCGCGTGACCGCGCGCCCAATCGCCGGTCAGACTTCGTTGACAATACTGAAAATCATTGGACGCCGCTTGGTTTCGCTGTAGATCATTTTGCCCAGGCTCTCCTCGACCAAGCTCTGACGATTGCCATTGAGACGCCGGCTGCGGCTGCGCTGGAATAGGTCTGTGATATTGTCGCGCATCTGCTCCAGAAAATCCTCAGCTTCCTTCAAGTAGACGAATCCGCGCGAAACGATGCGTGGCTCATCGACCAGCTTGCCGCTGCGGTGATCGACATTTACGCTGACCAGCACGAATCCGTCTTTGGCCAGAATCTCGCGGTCGCGGATGACGGCGCGTCCGACATCGCCCACGCCGCTTCCGTCGACGAAGACGTAGCCGCCCGGCTGGCGCTCGCCAACGGTGATGCCGCGCGCGTCGAGCTCGATGGTCGTTCCGTTCTCAACCATAATCACGTTTTCCGCCGGCAGGCCATTGTCGGCCGCCAGCTTGGCGTGCAGGTGCAAATGCCTGGTTTCACCGTGAACCGGCATCAAATGGCGCGGCTGCGTCAAGTTGAGCATCAGTCGCATCTCTTCCTGGCAGGCGTGGCCCGAAACATGCACCGCTTCGATCGGATCGTAGATCACATCAGCGCCGCGCTCAATCAAGCGATTGATGGTTCGGTAGACCATTTCTTCGTTGCCGGGGATGGGATGCGACGAGAGAATGATCGTATCGCCCTCGCGCACATCCAGTTGGCGATGCCGTCCGGTCGCCAGCTTGCCCAAGACAGCCGACGGCTCGCCCTGAGACCCGGTGACCATGAATACAACCTTGTGCGGCGGCAACGCTTGCGCCTGCCCAATGCTGATGAGCATGTCATCATCGACAGTGAGATAGCCTAGCTTGCGCGCGATCTTGGCGTACTCCGACATCGTGTAGCCGGTAATGCAAACTTTGCGCTGGTGATTGCGCGCGGCGTTGACGACTTGCTGCACGCGCGAAACGAGCGACGCGAAGGTCGCCACCATGATGCGCCCCGTGGCGCCGCGAAAGACCCGGTCGAGCGCGCCGCCGATCACAGCTTCGGATTCTGTCCAGCCGGCGCGATCCGCATTCGTGCTGTCCGCCATCAGCAGCGCCACTCCCCGCTGGGCGAAGCCCGCCAACCTGGCGTAGTCCGTCTTCCGACCATGCACGGGCGTGTTGTCGAACTTGTAGTCGCCCGTGTGCACGATCATGCCGTAGGGCGTTTCGATGCCATAGCCGACGCAGTTGGGTATGCTGTGGCAAACGTGGAAGCTCTCCAGCGAAAAGGGTCCCAGCTTGATGACGTCGCCCGCCTGGAAGGTGCGGATTTCGGCTGATTTCAACAGCCGCGCATTTTTCAGTTTCACCTGCAGCAGGCCCGATGTCAGCGGGGTCGCGTACAGTGGAAGGCCCGGGAAGGCCTTGACGACATGCTGCACCGCCCCGATATGGTCCTCATGTCCATGGGTAAATGCGACGCCGTGCAGCCGGATGTCTTGCCGCTCCTCCAGCCAGCGAAAGTCCGGGATGATGTAATCGACGCCGTGCATGTCATTTGCCGGGAACATGATGCCGCAATCGAGCAGGAAGCCTTCACCATCCCGCTCGAAAAGCGTCATATTCTTGCCGATCTCTCCCAGTCCGCCGATCGGCGTGATCTTGTATTTGGGCTTCTTTGCCATGTTAGGGTTTACTCCAAGTTTAAAGAGCCCGTAGTCGCGTCCGGCTACGGGATCCAAGACGATGTATGGTGTTGCGGTGATTGAGGGCTATGAATGATCTCCTGTTAGATCAAATAGCTGTCAATTAGATCGCGCCATTGACCGGGGCGCGTTCGGGTCCGCCAGTTGGCACTGCTTTTAGAGTCGCCTCTATTATATCACAGGCCGCCGATTCACCTATTGCCAGTCTGTGAAGGCCTGCAAGGCGGCGATCACCCGCTCCTGATCTTCAGGCGTGAGCGAGTAGTAAAACGGCAGGCGCAAGAGCCTGTCCGCAATATCTTCCGTCACCGGACAGTCGCCACGTCGGCCGCCGAAGCGCAGACCCATGTTTGACAGATGCAGCGGTTGGTAGTGGAAAACGCTCAGAATCCCGCAGTCTTTGAGATGTTGAATCAGCGCGGTACGATCAGGCAAAGACGGCATCAGCAGATAATACAGATGGTAAGACTGCTCGACATGGTCGGGCACGGTGGGCGCCTGCACGCGATTGGCGGCCGCCCACTCCGCGAGATCGACGTGGTAACGGTTCCAGATTTCTTGTCGGCGCGCTTGAATCTCGGCGGCGGATTCAAACTGCGCGTATAGATAAGCCGCCAGCATATCCGACGGCAAATAGCTCGAGCCCACATCAACCCAAGTATATTTATCGACTTGCCCGCGGAAAAAGTGGCTGCGATTCGTGCCTTTTTCGCGGATGATTTCGGCGCGGTCAACCAGGCTATCATCGTTGACGAGCAAGGCGCCGCCCTCGCCGCATGTGAAGTTCTTCGTCTCATGAAAACTCAAAGTCGCAAGCTCGCCAAATGTGCCCAGATACTTGCCTTTGTAACGCGCGAATAGGCCGTGCGCGTTGTCTTCAACCACCGCGATGTTGTGCTCACGGGCGATGCTCATGATGGCATCCATTTCGCAGGCCAGTCCCGCATAATGCACGAGGACAATCGCCCGCGTCTTCTTCGTTATCAGCTGAGGCAAAACGCGCTCATCAAGATTCAGCGTGTCCGGGCGGATGTCGGCGAAGACCGGCGCCCCGCCGCGCAGGACGAAGGCGTTGACGCTGGAGACAAAAGTGAAGGCTGGAACGATGATCTCATCTCCGGGTTGAATATCCAATAACAGCGCGCACATCTCCAGCGCGTGCGTGCAAGACGTGGTCAAAAGCGCCTTCTGAATCGCGAGCTTCTCTTCGAGGAAAGCGTGGCATCGGCGAGTATAAGCGCCGTCGCCAGAAATGTGAGCGTTGGCGATGCTGTCTTTTACGTAGCCCAGTTCATGCCCGAGGAAGGGCGGCTTGTTGAAAGGAATGCGATATTGAGTCATAGTGCTTCTTGTTGCGCTTCTAGAATAGGCGATCAAATGGCTTAATCAAACCACTTGTGAAACCATAATTCAACCGAGCGGGTGACGAAACCGCAACGCTGATAGAGTCGCTGCGCCGAAACATTGCTGCCCTGCGTTACGACGTTCAGGCAATCGCGCCCTCGCGCAGCCAGCCACTGGGACGCATGCCGCAACATCCCGCTGGCGCAGCCTTTGCCGCGCGCCGCTTCCGCCACGCCCACCAGCCCAATGTTGCCCTCGCCGGACGGCTTATCCAAATGAATTGTGATGAAACCGACCGCCCGACCACTCGATTCAGCCACGACAACATGATCTGCAAAGCCTGCGGTGAGACTCTTTTCCAGCCAAATCTGGTACATCAGCGAGGCTCTCTCGTCGCTGAATCGCGGATCGACGTAGAAGCGCGAGCGCCGGTAACTGCCGGCTGCGATCGGCCGGAGCGCCTCCAGATCATAGGCCGATCCCGCTCGAAACAGAAGACCCTCCTGCTTTCGGACGCTCGGGACCTCGTCAACACGCGCCTCGAAAGTGAGCCGAATATCCACAAACGCAAAGCCAGATTCCAACAGCGCGGCGATGGTAACGTGATCGGCGGCGGCGGCCAGAAAATACAAACAGTCCAGATTAAGCTCCTGGCAGGCTTCTTCCAGCTTGCGCCAGGCCTCATTATCGAGTTGGCGCGTCGTCGCCCGGCCAATCCGCATGCCAAAGTGAGCTGAATCCCATGGCAGGAATGCTAGGGGACCGACAGTCATTGCGCGACTTCTTCTGTCTCGCTCGTCTGTTGGCGGACGACGTAAACCGGGCGATCCATGATTCTTAAGTGCATCCGAGCCAGATATTCGCCAATTATGCCCAGGGCAAACATTTGCGCGCCGGCGAATATGGAGACCAGCGCCGCAATGAAAGTGAATCCAGGCACCTCAAAGCGGAAAGCGAACAATTGACTCAGTATCAGGTAGACAAGAATCACTGATCCGAAAGCAGTCATCAAGAGGCCAAGAAAGCTGGCCATCCGCAGGGGCAGCGTGCTGAATCCTGTAATCATGTTGAAAGCATGCGTTAAGAGTTTTCCAATGGTATACGTCGACTGGCCGATGGTCCGCGCCCGGTGTTCAACCGGGATGGCCACAAACTTGGTTGTGCCCCAGGTCAGCAACACGTCGATATTCACCAAGGGACCATTATACTCGGCAAACGAATCGCGCAAGCGCGCGCGAAACACACGAAAGGCGCTGACACGGCGGGCGGTTTCCGCGCCCATCGCGCCCTGCAGTGCGATTTTCATCGCCACCGAAGCGAGATTCCGCAGCGGGCTGTGCCGCTCGTTCACCGGCGTGCCGTAAACTACGTCATAGCCTTCGAGCAGCTTTTCCAGCAGGGCGCCAATGGACTTGGACGGGTGCTGCAAATCGTCATCCATCGTTAAGATGAATTCGTATTGCGCGGCGCGAATGCCACAGAGCAACGCGTTGTGTTGGCCAAAGTTGCGCATCAATTGAAAACCGCGCACAAATGCGTACTGATCAGCCAACCGCGCTATCACCCTCCAGCTGCCATCCCCGCCGTCATCCTCTACCAGGATCACTTCCCACCTGTCAGCAAGTTTTGGCAGCTCGCGCGCCAACTCCTCGACGACCAAGCTTATGCTCTGCTCACTGCGATATACCGGCACGACGACGGACAGGTTTGGCATCAGAGCCTCAATACATCAATCAATTGGCGCGAAGGCAGCCGCGATGCCTTCTGAATCGAATGTCCACTCAGCCCAGATTGGCTCGACCAGAAGGGCGAGAAATCAATGGCCAGATCAGCGGCTGTCACGCAGATGTCAACGATGTTTACTATGCGTCTGGGCGCGATATAGCGCAAATTCGATAAAGGCCATTATGTGATTGCCTGGACAAATGGCAAGGGGAAATGGCGGACGAGAGCAACAATCCGCCAATTCGCAGGCGGACAATGTATGCTATAATTTCGCCGATTATACGCTCAATTCGACTGAGGAGGCCGTTAAGGAATGGCATACGACAACATCGCAGTGCCCGACACCGGTGAGAAGATCAGCTTTAGCAAGGGCAAGATGCAGGTGCCGGACAACCCGATCCTGCTGTTCATTGAGGGCGACGGCATAGGCTACGACATCATGACCGCCAGCAAGAGAATCTGGGACGCGGCGGTGGACAAAGCCTACGGCGGCGCGCGCAAGATATCCTGGATGGAAGTCTTCGCCGGCGAAAAAGCGGCTGGCGTTTATGATGGCAACTATATGCCGGACGAAACCTTTGACGCGTTTCGTGAATTCAAAGTCGGTATCAAAGGTCCCTTGACTACGCCGGTCGGCGGCGGCTTCCGCAGCCTGAATGTGACGCTGCGACAAGTGCTGGATCTTTACAGCTGCGTGCGGCCGGTGCGCTGGTACAAGGGCGTGCCCAGCCCGCTCAAGCAGCCGCAAGATGTGGATGTCGTCATCTTTCGCGAAAATACAGAAGATACATACGCCGGCATCGAATACGAATCAGGCACGGAAGAAAATCGGAAATTGGCCGAGTTCCTGAGAACTGAGTTGGGCGCCACCAATTTCTTCCCCGATGCCGGGCTGGGCATCAAGCCAATCAGCCCCTTTGGCAGCAAGCGGCTGATTCGCGCCGCGATTCAATACGCCATCGACCGCGGACGCAGCAGCGTGACGCTGGTGCACAAAGGCAATATCCAGAAGTTCACCGAAGGCGCCTTTCAGAAATGGGGCTACGAGCTGGCGCGCGAGGAATTCCCCGAACAAACGATATCCTGGGATGAAGTGGCGGCGGATCACAATGGCGACGTGCCCAATGGCAAGATTCTGATTCAAGACACCATCGCCGATATCATGTTCCAGAAAATGTTGCTGCGACCGCGCGAACACGACGTCATCGCCACCACGAATCTAAACGGCGACTACTTGAGCGACGCGCTGGCGGCCGAAGTCGGCGGCGTTGGCATCGCGCCGGGCGCCAATATCGGCGATGAAATCGCGCTCTTTGAGGCGACGCACGGAACCGCCCCC
Source organism: Chloroflexota bacterium (assembly GCA_026706455.1). Lineage (GTDB taxonomy): Bacteria > Chloroflexota > Anaerolineae > Aggregatilineales > Phototrophicaceae > UBA6055. The sequence continues at coordinate 41,420 of JAPOYS010000115.1, forward strand.
AAATACACAAACTTGGATATGGTCAATCCGGGCTCGCTGCTGTTCAGCGGGGTAATGATGTTGGAACACCTCGATTGGTTTGAAGCGGCGAACCTGATCACCAAAGCCTACGAATTGACAATAGACCAACGCGCCGTCACTTACGACTTCGCGCGCCAGATGGAGAACGCGACCAAAGTCCCCACCAGTGAATTCGCCACGCGCATCATAGCGAACATGGATGCAGTTTGAGACGCCGGCGACGATGATGTAAGAGGCTGAATCAAACGCAGCCGACACCTGTCGGATTCGTCCATTCTATTGCAACTGACAGGGACGGTCCGCATATAATTGGTCTATGCAGGCAGATGACACGGCGCCCGCCTCAGTAATCGAAGGCTATTTTCAGCGCGCGCAGGCGAAACCCGCTCGGCGCTTGCAACTGACGCTGCTGCTTTTGCTGCTGTTAATTCTGTCGGCAGCGCTCATCTTGCCTTCGCCATTGTTGCTCGCGGCGGCAATCAGCGTTGGCCTTCTGGCTAGCTTGGCTCTGAGGCGCAAGGGCAGAGCCTCCAAAATCAAGGTACGCCTTGCTGGATCTGATCTTAGGGTTGACGGCGATGATTACCATATTCGACTCGCGGCGCCCTTCCGATTCAAGACGGGCCTTGAGCGGAACATGGCGAGCGAGAAGCAGGAAGAGACCTGCTTCGTCCGCATGGTAATCGATGTTCATGGCAAGCCGCTTGTCTTCGAGGAGCAAGTGCTTGCTGGTTACTTCCCACCACAATTGGACGAGATCGCCGGTAAGTCGAGCGCGCTTGGCATCGCCGAGTTGACGAGCCTCACGCCCTACCCGGGCGCGCTTTGGGCAATCATCGAACGAATGGAGTCTTTGAGCGAAGCTGGCGCCGCCGCCGAGCCCGAAGATGATGTCGCGAGCCTATACCGGCTCGGTCGACAGCAAATGGCTGACGAAGAATTCGACGAGGCTGTCAAGACTTTCAGCGCGCTCATTCGGCAACAACCCTATTCGGTGGCCGCCTATTACAATCGTGGCTCAGCGCGTTATCATGCGCGCAGAGAACTCGACAAAGCGATCAACGACCTCACGACGGCTTTGCGCCTGGATCCACAGGATTACAAGGCCTATCGGATGCGGGGCTTGGCACGGGCGCAGCTAGGCGATTGGGTCGGGTTGCGGGATGACAGTTCGCTGGCGCTGCAATATCGCCCAACCAGCGCCGAACTGCACAATCTGCGCGGGACCGCCTGTTACCGGCTGCAGGATTACGCGGCGGCGCTCGCCAGCTTTGAAGCGGCGGTCCGGCTAGACGGCAGCCGGCCTGAGTCCTACTACAATCGCGGTCTTGCTCGGCGGCGTCAGGGCGAACTGGCGGGAGCCATTTCGGATTTCAACCATGCGCTCAGGCTGAACCCGGCATTTGCCGAAGCGCGGCGGAATCTACTAGCCGCGCGCGAGCAGTTACGGCGCGAAGAGACTAAATCGCCGTCTTGAGCCATTCTTTAAGTTTCGACTCCAAGCCATCGCGGACCGCAATAAACGATTGCAAAACAGCAGCGTCATCGCCGGCGACGGCGGCTGGATCGGGAAAGCTCCAATGAATGCGGCGCGCGCGGCTCAGGAACAGCGGGCAGCATTCCGCCGCGCGGTCGCATACGGTTATCACATAGTTGAATTCGCGCTCGCGATATCGATCCAGATGCTCCGAGCGTTGGCGGCCGATATCGATTCCGCGCGCTCGCATGGCTCGTTTCGCGTAGGGATTGACGCTGGAAGGCGCCCGCCCGGCGCTATACACATCCACTCGGCCCTTTGTCAAATGACGTAGCAAGCCCTCAGCCATCTGCGAACGAGCCGAGTTGGCTGTACATAATATGAGAACTTGCAACTTGTCAGTGTTCAATTGCTTCTCCGCGCCGGCGCTTCCGTAGCCAGGGACGTCCAAAACTGGCTACATCATTTTGTCTTGGGCGCGCGCCAACCATTGCGATAGCGAAAGCGCGATCAAAGCGAGCACGATAAGTATCAGCCCGGTCCAGATGGCGGCATTAATGTCGCGCTCGAAGATGCTATAGACCAGCAGGGGCATCGTCTGCGTCTTGCCCTGCAAATTGCCGGCGAAGAGAATTGTCGCGCCGAACTCGCCGAGCGCCCGCGCCCAGCTGAGGATCATGCCGGCGATCAGGGCGCGCCAGGCAATCGGCAGCGTGATATACCAGAACATCAGCCAGCCGTAGGCGCCATCTACGCGAGCTGCGTCTTCCACTTCGGCCGAAATGCTGGAAAACCCCACTTGCGCCGAGCGGATGTAAAAGGGCGCTGAAATAAAGAATTGCGCGATGATCACCGCAATGATCGAAAAGGGAATGATGATGCCGGCTTCCGCCAAGAGCGAGCCGATAGCGCCGCGCCGGCCGAAGGTGAGCAAGAGCGCCAAGCCCGCGACTGCCGGCGGCATCACGATTGGCAATTCGATGAAGAGGCTCACAAGCCGCTTGCCCCGGAATTCGTAGCGCGAGAGCGCATAGGCAAGCGGCGTGCCGAGAACCGCGGCCAAGCACACGACTGCCAGCGTCGAGGCGAAACTCAACGCAGCAGCCGACAAAATCGTGGCGGAATCGGGCAAGCCTTCCCATGCCTGCGACTCTATCCCGCTAATCAGCAGCACAATCACGGGCGCCGCCAGCAACATGAACGCCAGCGCGCTGACGGCAAAGATCAAGATCTTATCGGTCTTCAAGTGGCGCCACTTCACAATCTATTTCGGCGGCAGCGGCCGCTTGTTGGGACGCGCGCGCCGGCGCAGGCGTCGCTTCAACCGTCGGCGGCGCCTCGCTTTTGGGGGGCCAACAGAAACCAAAGTCCGCCAGGATTGGCTGTGCCGCTTCTGAAAGGACGAAGCGCATGAAGGCTTCCGCCAGAGGCGGGGCAGTTGAGTCGAGCAGCCGCGCAATGGGATAAGAGGCGATCTGATTGTGACGCTCGTCGATCGGAATGGCGATGATTTGGCTGGCGACATCGCCAATTGCATCCGAACGATAGACAAGTCCGGCGTCGGCCTCGCCCAGCGCGATGCGCGCCACGACTTGACGCACATTGCTTTCTTCCGAAACAAGATTATTGAGAACGGACCCAAGAAAGTCGCCGCCGATTTCGTCGCTGGCCGATGCAAGCATTGCGTCCGTATACGAGCGAATAGGCGTGCCGCCAGCCGCCAGAACCAGCAAGATCCCGTCACGCGCCAGATCCTCCAGCGCCTGAATCGCAGCCGGGTTGTCAGCCGGCACGATCAAGACCAAGCGATTGTGCGCGAAGATCTGGACATCCGCTTCATCTACCCGCCCATAATCCGCGACCACGGTCATCTGCAGCTCGTTGGCGCTGGCGAAGATGTCGGCTGGCGCGCCCGCCCGCAGCTGCGCCGCCAGCGTAGCCGAGTTTGCGAAATTTAGCAGAACTTCGACATCGGGATGCGACGCTTCGAATTCGTCGCGCATGCTTTCAAAGACATCCGTCAGTGAAGTCGCCGCGTAGACGATCAAGCTTCCGCTCAGTTGGTCCTGCGCGCCAAGTCCCGGCAAGCCCAAATTGACGAGCAACAAGAGCGTAATGAGTGAACGCAAGGGCATCGTCGTCTCCAATCCATGCGCTCGAATCTTAAGCCAAGTCGCGAATATTGCAAGCGTTCGCGCGGACGGCAACGGGTTAGCGCGGTCCTCCTCAGCAGTTCCAACAAAATTATTAGAAATTGTAGGGGCGACTGACCCGCAGTGTCGGCGGTCGGTGTCTACGCGACCTACGCGCGGCGGTGAGACGCCCTCTCCGCAACCCGTATCTGCTCATGCGGGCGAGCCACCGGCTCGTCCCTACAGTTCCCATTAAAAATTCGCATGACTAACTTGGTACTGCTTCTGATCAAACATGACGCCTAGCAAATGACTTGCATACGATACACCTACGGATCTATTACGCGCGGTCGCCGCTCGCTGATTGTCGGCTATGTTTAGGTTGAAGTGGCTTGCGAGGATAAAGATGAATTACGGTCAGCGGTCGGGACCGCCTTCATGGTTCGTCATACTACTTGGCGTGGCCATTGTCTTCGGGCTCTACTATCTCTGGACCGGCTTGCGCAACTACATGACAACGGGCTTGACAGTAGCCGAATCCACGCAGCAGGCGATCGTGCGAACGACCGCTACCGCCGTGCGTATCCTGGAGTTTGAGATCAACGCGCCCACGCCTCTGCCAAGCTTCACGCCGATACCGCCCTGCCAAGACTTCGCCGTGGGCGTCCGCGAAGCGATCGTGCGCTCCGAACCGAGCACGGACAGCCGGATCGTCGACGCGCTGAAAGAGGGCGCCGCCGTCTGCGTGATCGCCGCGCTTCCAAACTTGGACTGGTATCTGATAGACGAGAACCCCTTGACGCGCCGGATTGACAAGGTTTACATGCATCGCGCCATTGTCTACGCGCTCAATCCAACGTTAACGCCAACCATAACATTGACGCCGACTGCCTCAAGCATGCCTACCTGGACATTCACGCCGCGCAGACGCCCCACGGTCGGGCCCGCGCCCGCTTCGCTTCGCACGCGGAGGCCGCCCGCCACCGCAACCTCGTCGCCGTCTCCCAGGCCGCCAAGCATCAGCCTTTAGCTTGCGGTAACGTCCGCTTCGACTATACTGATTTCAGTGTCTATTGGTCGCTTGACGACATTTTCACGCTGCGAAAGGAAGCGCTTTTGGCCGCCATAATTCAGGTCGCCGTTGGCATCATTTTCGTTTTCATATTGCTGAGCATTGTGGTCACAGAAGTGAATTCGCTGGTCGCCAGGGCGACCAAGCTGCGCGCGAAGACCCTGCGAAGCACGATCGACGCTGTCATCGAAGACCCGGTCATACGAGCGAAAGTGTATACGCATCCGCTGATTCAATTGGTCAAGGCGGATCCAATCGCGCCGACGCAGCGAATCTCGCGCGCGGAAGCGGAAAAGATCGCGGGCGGATCCATCGGCGCCGTCGATTATATCGAGCCGCGCGCCTTCGTCGATGTCGTACTGAACACCATCAAGGCGCAATCCGACCAGCAGCTGTTTGGCGCGCTGCTGAATGTCATAGACGGCATGCCCGCGGGCCGTGAACGGCGCGGCTTACGCGTGATGGTCAATCGGATTGTTACTACCGGGCAAGGCATGAATGAGTTGCGTGATTCACTGCGATTCGTGCAAGACCGCCGCTATCGCAGCGCGCTGACCGATCTCGTGAATCAGATCGACGAAGAAGTCAGTCTCTTGGGCTTGGAGCCGACGACCGATGTATCGCTCATGGTCGGCATTCGCCAGATTGAGAATCCCAATCTGCGCAAGTCGCTCTCGGCAGTACTGGCCAGCGCCGATAATCTGGAGGAGGCCCGCGGCAACCTTGAGACCTGGTACATGAACTCGATGAGCCGCGCTACGGCATTGTACAAAAGCAGGATGAAAAACCTGTCCGTTCTGGTTGCGCTCACGTTTGCTCTCGCCTTGAATATCGACACGCTGCATATCGCGCGCGCGCTCTGGGAGGATCCGGCCCAGCGAGAACAGATCAGCAGCCAGGCGACCTATAGCATTGGAAGCGACGAACTGCAGGCGCAACTTGATGGCGGCGATAGCGACGGCGAATTCAAAGCTATCGGGGCGAATGAAGAGAATCCGCTGGCTGATGCCATTGGCGCTGGCGCGGAAGTGGCCTACCAACTGCAAGATATCCAGGATCTCAGCCTGCCAATTGGCTGGACCTTTCACAAGGTCGACGAAGGGCCAAATGATCGGGTCGCTTTGCGCGATCCCAATAATCTCTGGAACTACATTCCAGAAAATAATCCGGAGAACTGGCTTGGATTGCTGGCGGCGAAATTGCTGGGCATCGCCGTCACCGTGATTGCCGCCGCCCAAGGCGCGCCCTTTTGGTTTGGCATCGTGAATAGAATCCTGCGGCGCTGACGCAATACGGCTATGCGCCTCAGCGCCAAGAGTGTCCACGCATTTGACTCCCGCGATTTTGCGTCGCCAGAGCCTGCCAGTTTTCTTTGATTTTGTCTGTTGACAGATGCCTACGATTTCGCTCAAAATAGAATTTGCACTGGCTCCCTGCTTTGCGGCCGAATATAGAAATTAAACTTATTCACCCAAGAAGTTGAGGATCTAAAGTGATACAAGCACTCGTTGAGATTGCTGAGAGAACCGGTTACGTAACGTATGAACAAATTGTAGAAGCGCTGGATGATGGCGAAGATCGGGTCGCGCTGCGGAATCTCCTATTCGAGTTGGAAGAACTCGGGATCGAGTTGCGGAACGATGGTGACAACGCGCAATCCAAGAACAACGCCGACCTCATTGAGCAGGAGTATGAAAGCCGCGAACTCCTGCAAAACCGAGCAGTAGCCGATATAAGCGCCATTTCGTCCGACGATCCCGTCGGACTTTATTTTCGCCAGATGGCGCAAGAACCGCTCTTGACGGCCGCGGACGAAATCGACCTGGCGAAACGCATTGAGCGTGGCTTCAAAGCCCGCAATCGACTGAACAATGCGGACGTCTTGGAGAAAAGCGACCGCTGGCGCCGGCATTTGCGCCGGCTGGTATTTGACGGGCAATGCGCTCGCGAACACCTGGGGCGGGCGAATACGCGCCTGGTCGTCAGCATCGCCAAGCGATACATGGGCCAGGGCTTGCCCTTTCCCGATCTCATCCAGGAGGGCAATGTCGGCTTGATGCGCGCGGTCGACAAATACGATTACTCGCGCGGCAATCGCTTCAGCACCTATGCCACCTGGTGGATACGGCAGGCTATTACCCGCGCCCTTGCCCAGAAGACGCGCACCATTCGCATTCCGCTGCACATGACCGAGCGAATCCGTCAAATGTACCGCGCCGCCCAAGATCTCGAGCAGACGCTGGGCCGCCGCCCGACGGCGGAAGAAATCGCGGCGGCGATGGAAGTGGCGGCTGATGCCGTTCGCGCCATGATGGACGCCAGCCAACACGCAATCGCGCTGGAGCGGCCCGTCGGCGATGACGGCGACAGCGAATTCGGCGACTTCATAGAGGATCAGGAATCGATCAGCCCGGTGGATTCCGCCACCCAGAATCTGCTGGAAGAGACCATTGAAGAGGTGCTGGCTGAATTGACGCCGCGGCAAAGTCACATACTGCGGCTGCGATTTGGGCTGGGCGGCGGCGAACCCCACACCTTGGAAGAGATCGCCAATAAGTTTGGCCTCAGCCGCGAGCGGATTCGGCAGTTGGAGAAGGAAGCGCTGCGGCGGCTGCGTCACCCGCAACTGGCGCATAATTTGCGCGATTATCTCGCATAGACTGGAATCGCGAAGGGTTCATTTGCGAGCCGACCACCTGATAACGGCGGTCGACTTTTTTCTGTAGGAGGCACAATGGCGTCAACTTTGTCGCAGCGCATCCTTAGCGAGCGCACGCTCAGCATGCGCCGCAACCAGATTCGCGAGATTCTCAAGGTTGTGTCGCAGCCCGGCATGATTTCCCTCGCGGGCGGCATCCCCGCGCCCGAGAGCTTCCCGATTGAGGACCTGTACCGCATCAATGAAGCGGTGCTTGATCGCTTTGGCGCGGCCGCGCTGCAGTACGACTTGACTGAAGGCTTCAGGCCCTTTCGCGAGGCCTTGGTCGGCTACCTTAACGCAAAGGATATCGTTGTCAGCGCGAACGAGATTCTGATCTTCAACGGCTCTCAGAGCGTGCTGGATACCTTGGGCAAAGTGCTCATCACTCCCGGCGACGCCATCGCCTTGGAGACGCCCAGCTACCTGGGCGCGATCTCAGCCTTCAGCGCCTACGAGCCGACCTACGTAAGCATCGACACCGACGACGAAGGCATTTTGCCCGAATCTCTGGACGCAACCCTAGCGAGCCAGCAAGTCAAGTTCATCTATTTGGTCACGACATTTCAGAATCCAACCGGGCGCACTTTGAGCGAAGTCCGCCGGCGGCAGGTGGCCGAGATCGTCAAGCGGCGCGGCGCGCTCGTCATTGAAGACGACCCCTACAGCGATCTGCGCTATCGGGGCAAAGCCGTCCCGTCCTTATATACATATGCGCCGGAGAACACCGTTTACGTCAGCACGCTGTCCAAGGTATTCGCGCCCGGTTTGCGGCTCGGATTCTGCTTGGCGCCGCCGCTCATCCATGAATGGCTGTATACGGCCAAGCAAGGCGCCGATCTGCACAGCAACACCTACGCGCAGGCGCTGGCGACCGAATACATCTGCGGCGGCTACATCAACCGCCAGTTGCCAAAAATCATTGACTTGTATCGCCCGCGGCTGGAAGCGATGCTGGACGCGCTCGCCCGCCACCTGCCGGCTGACTACGGCTGGACCGAGCCCGATGGCGGTATGTTCATCTGGGTTGAGGCTCCAGCCGGCGTCGACGCCGAAGACCTCTATTGGCGGGCTGTCGAGCAAAAGGTCGCCTTCGTGCCCGGGAAGTATTTCTACATCCAGCCGGAGGACGGGCTGCCGACGATGCGGCTGAATTTCACGCGCGCCGACGAAGCCACGATCGAGCATGCGATTGCCGCCTTAAGCCGCATAATCCGGGATTGCAAATAAATCTCGACACTATCAAATCAGGCATTTGCGATTAGACTTGCGGCATGTCATTGCGAAAATCGGCAAGCGCCGATAAACGGGATTCATGGGCAGGATTGCGCGCGCTGATCCTGTCGTTTTATTTGCCCGCCTTGATGGTGACGCTGGGGCAGGGCTTGCTCGTTCCCATCCTGCCCTTATTCGCCGTCGATTTCGAGATCAGTTACGGCTTGATTGGTCTCGTGTTGGCCGGCGAGGGAATCGGCACGCTGATCGCTGATGTGCCGACCGGCATGATCCAGCGGCGCTTCGGCAACAAGCAGGTCATGATGATGGGCGTGCTGGTGAAAGCGCTGTCAGTCTTCCTGCTGTTCTTCGCCAGCTCGGTCTGGATCGTATTACTGCTGCGACTCTTCGCCGGATTCGGACGCTCGATGTATACCGTTTCCGCCCACGTTTATGTCACGAATCAAGTCGGCTTGAGCCAACGCGGGAAAGCGATTTCGATGTTCGGCGGCACGCACCGGCTCGGCGGCTTCATCGGTCCGGCGATCGGCGGCCTCATCGCGGGCATGTTGGGATTGCGCGCGGTCTTCGTCTGCGTGGGCTTGGTCACGGCAATCGGGCTGATCCTGGTGGCATTGTTCACGCTGAACGGCAAACGCGACGGACGCGGGAAGACCAAAACCGAGAGCCATGAGCTGCATATTCGTTCGGTATTGACATCGAATTCGCGCATATTGGCCTCAGCCGGCACGGCGCAGATCTTCGGGCAGATGATTCGCGCCGGGCGCATCATCATCATTCCCCTCTTCGCGTCCGAAGTGCTGGGCTTGGCTGTCGATCAAATCGGTCTGATCGTGAGCCTCTCGGTCGCCGTCGACTTCAGCCTGTTCATCGTCGCCGGCTGGCTGATGGACCGCATCGGGCGCAAGTTCGCGATTGTGCCCTGCTTCGGCATCCAGGCGCTGGGCATGGCGCTGGTGCCCTTCGCTGCGAGTTACAGCGATCTGCTCTTCGCCGCCGTTCTGATCGGCATCGGCAACGGACTAGGCTCCGGCTCGATGATGACCTTGGGCGCCGACCTATCACCTGCGCGCTCGCGGGGAGAGTTTCTCGGCATCTGGCGCTTGATCGGCGATATGGGGCACACGGGCGCGCCGCTGGTTGTCGGCGTCGTGGCGGACCTGCTGGTGCTGACATCGGCCATCTGGGTGATCGCCGGCTCGGGCTTGGCGGCCGCCAGCATCTTTCTCTTCTTCGTGCCGGAGACCTTGCGGCAGAAGTCCGCACCGCGCCCCTCGCCAGCGAGCTAAGCCATTACGCAAAATCATTTTTACCACCGAGGACACCGAGAGACAAGAGAACACAGAGAGAATCTGTAAGGACTGCTAGGAATTGGCGACGGATGTTGAGCTTAGGTCGAGCAAGCTAAGTTATCTCAACGTCGACTGGCCCCTGAAGCAGGAGCGGCTCTTCCCGCGCGCGCGGCCGCTCATCGTCGAGATCGGCTTCGGCGACGGCGACCACTTGATACACCTGGCGCGGACGCGAAGCGACTGCAATATCATCGGCTTGGAGATTTCCAGCCAGTCGATGGACAAAGCCGAGAGCAAGATTGACAAACTGGGACTGGACAACGCGCGCCCCATCCATTGCCGCGCGGAAACCGCCCTCGCCCATCTGCTGGCGCCGGAGTCCGTCTGCGAGTTCCACATCAACTATCCCGATCCCTGGTTCAAGAAGAAACATCGCCGCCGCCGCCTCATCACGCGCGGCACGGTCGACCTGCTAGCCAGCCGCCTGATCCACGCTGGTCGCCTGTATCTGGCGACTGATATCATCGCATACGCCGAGATGGCGCACGAGATTCTGTCGCGGACGCCGGGGCTGTCGAATCAGCTTGACGCGCCCTGGACCGACTGCATCGCGGGCAGGTTTCGCACGAAGTACGAGCTGAAGGGCTATCGCGAGGGACGCCACGGGCACTTCTTCGTGTATCGGCGCAACGACCAGCCGGTCGCCCATCCGCCAGTCGTCAAGGACATCGAAATGCCGCACTTATTCTTGCGCAGTCCGCTATCGGCCGCGGAGATCGTCGCCAACTTCCAGGCGACGCGCCGCGAGTTCGACGGCGTTCACATCGCCATCCTGCGCGCCTACGCCGATCCCAAGCATGACAGCGCCGTCTTCGAAGTGGTGGTGGAAGAAGCGACGATCGAGCAGCACACGATGATCATGCTGGCGCCGCGGGCGGCAGCGGGCGAGTACATCGTGAAGATGACGAGCCTGGGTCACGCGCGGCCGACGCTGGGGATGCAACGGGCGGTGGCGGCCGTGGGCGAATGGGTAGCGGGCTTGGATGCGGGCGGGCTGGTGCTGGAGCGGAAGCTGCGGGGGTGATTTTGCCACAGAGGCACAGAGGCACAGAGAATTTATGGCATATTGGCTTCGACCAGGGCAATTTGGTCGGCGGAGAGTCCATACAATTGGTAAATGTACTGGTCGATGCGCTCTTGCGAAGAGCGCTCGTTGGCGTGACGGTTGGCGTAGATTTTCTTGACCTCGGCCTCGATACTTGCAACTAGCGCTGACTGGCGTTGGTAATCTGGCACTGGAATACGGTCGGTGATAGGGTTGTCAAAGTGCATCGTCAGCGTTGCCTGCGCAAACACAAAGTAGTAGACAAACCAATTCACTAGCTTGCTGTTCAACAGCGCCAATACAAAATGCGACGAAATACTGTCCGAGATCACTTGGATTTGATTTACCGAATCAAGAATCAAATGATCTTTGTGAGCTTCATCCACTAGTTGCGCTACCAAATGCCGCTGAGTGACAATGTTCTGAATGAGAATATTTCCAGCTCTAATTCGTGCCTTTTCGGGTACATCGCCCTGATCATAATAGCCTGCCAATTCGCTAAAGTAATATCGCTTGAGGCTACGTCCTGAAATTACAGGCTCCCCGCGGCGATGTTTGCTTAGTTTGCTCTGCAGTGCCGCACCGCGAACATTCGTTATATGAGAACCCAAGAATTGCCCGTTTCCTAGCACTTGATGGGCCAATTGAAGCTCGGTCTCGCTAATGTCATTTAGGTAGAATCCAAAGCGGCGACACTCTTCTTTATCCACGCTACCGACAACTTGAAAGCGATCTTCACGTCTTGTCAAATTACGATAGCTCCGAGCTGTCTCACTCTGGCTATGCACGTAGATAACCTGCTCAAGCAAGACCTCGGCCCAGCCGCGCCCAACATCAGCGACAAGTTCCAAGCCACCCAGCAGTCTTGCTCGCAACTTGCGCCAATTGGAGGCGTAGAGAAACGATTTAGGAACAATTAAGCCATGCCCCCCCCCGTGCTATTCTTAATGCTTGGATCGAGTGCGCCATGAACAAACCAGCCGTATTCGTCATCCCGAGATTGTATTCCCGCCTGAAGTATTTCCGCTCTTCCGCGCTCAGCTTGGCGCCATAGGGCGGATTGCCGAAGACGAAAGTAAAGCCTGGATTTTCCAACAAATGCCCGCGCTCGTCGAAAAACACTTCGGGGAATTCGATCGCCCAATGGAAGGGGCGGCTGAACTTCGAAAATGACGGCTGGAAAACTTGCTTTAAGTCATTAGTAGCGGATTCCAATTCGGTCCGGATTTCGCGGTGGCTCGGGTCGTTGTGGTCAGCTTCGACAAGATCGGCGCGGAGGCGGCGGATGGTCGCCAAAGCGTCGGCATGCTCAGCCAGGAGCGGAGCATCGGGAGATAATCCAATAAGCGAGTTACCGACCTTGATATTCTGGTTGAGGATAAGGGGCAGGGTCAGTTTCTTGCTGGCTTTCGCGCCTTCCAAAGCGCGCAGGATGAGATTCATGACTGCGATTTCGGCGGCTTGGGGGTCAAGATCGACGCCATAGAGATGTTTCTCCAGAATGAGGCGGCGGTAGTTGTCGCGAATGAAAATGCCTTCCGCCTGAATTTCACGCACTTCGATAGGAATATCAAGAAACGAATCAATGTGCGCGGTATTCTCGCGATATTCATCTTCCAGTCGCTTGATTTCAGACTGATAGAATTCGGCCAGAACCTGGTAGGCGTAAATCAGAAAGGAGCCGCTGCCGCAAGCGCTATCGAGGACGCGCAAGTCTCGTATGTCCGCAGAAGTTTTTCGTTCTTCGCCCGCAAAACGGATGCCCTTGGGCTTGCCATCTTGAGTGCCATAAAGATAACGTCCCAACGTATGGTCGACGATGAAGCGCACAATGTACTGCGGCGTGTAGTAGCTGCCCTGGGCTTTGCGAGTTTCAAGGTTGTCTTGGATGCTGATCGCGCCGTCTTCTAGAACGAGCGTTTTGCCGAGATACTGCTCGTAGGTATTGCCGATAATGTCGGCCGGCATTGCGCGGAAACGGGCTTCATAGAGCTTTTCAAAGAGCGGGAATAGGGCTGTATCGCTGAACTGGGCCAGGTCAACTTCGCTCTGCGCGAATAACGCTGAGTTGTGCATTTGGTCAAAAGAGCGAAACACTACCGATAGTTGATTTTGCAGACCCCCTGCATAGGGATTGTTCTTGCAAGTCTCATATGCTTTCCACAAGGGTCTGCTGTCGATCACGTAATGGTCTTCGGCAAAACGGATGACAACCAGCCGATCCAAAATTCGTTGGACAACCGAGCGCAGCAATTGCAATTTGATATTGCCGTCTTCGTTGTATGCCCAAGAGTTCTGGTCGCGGTTCAGAAGGATATCGGTGGCAAGCTGTTCGCGCTGTTCATTGATAAACGCCAGATAATCGGTATCGAGGTCTTTGACGACGCGCTGGCTGTTCAGTTTTTCCAGGCTGCCTTCGTTTAGACTATCCCATGATAAATGCCACAGCAGTTCAAAATCGTCTTTATAGGCGGCTGGCGCTTCAAAGGCGAGAATCAGCCAATCTCGGCGAGCGTTGAATAAACGCAGACATTCAAAATTGCTCAGAACTGCCCACTTGCCGCCATTCTCAAAAGCGTAATTGATTGCTTGCTGTTCTTCTTGCGTGCGGTCTACTGCCATCCCGGGCAAAGCAAGCTGGCCGGGACCCATTGACCATTCATTGGAATCCGACAATCTCTCGATAAGTCCGAATCGCTTTGCTTCAATAAAGATGTTTTCGTTGTTATCCAAATGGAGGATGCGGTCGACAGATTTGCCTTTGACGACTGATTTTTCGCGTTCAAACTTGGTGATGTCGTCGATTGGCCAGCCCAGTACATTGCGGAATAGGGGTTCAATATACGAACCAAGGACACTGCTTTCGCTATAACTTTCTTTGGATGAAAGTTGGTAATAGGAATCAAGTAAGGCTTTCAGATTTTCCCGAGCTTGCTCTTCCGTCAGATGCACAAGCCAAATCCCCTCACGCAACTTGCATTCGAGAAATTATGCCTCCTATTCCAGTCTATCGCCACGTATGTTAATATCCGCTCTCAAACCAAATACACAGTCTCTTCCCATGCCCAAGCTAACCCACAAGACCCTCCCCAACGGACTCACCGTGCTGCTGCGAGAAGTCCACTCGGCGCCGGTTATCACCTGGTGGCTGGCCTACCGCGTGGGCAGCCGCAACGAGCCAACCGGCTTGACCGGCATCTCCCACTGGGTCGAGCACATGATGTTCAAGGGCACGGAGCGCTTCCCAGCTGGCGCGCTCGACCGCGAAATCGACCGCGCCGGCGGGCAATGGAACGCCTTCACCTCCATGGACGCCACCAAGTATTTCGAGACCCTGCCCGCGGACAAGATCGACATCGCCATGCAAGCCGAAGCTGACCGCATGACCCAGGCGCTCTTCGACGCGGACGAGACCGAATCCGAGCGCATGGTCATCATCTCGGAGCGGCAGGGCGCCGAGAATCAGCCGACCTTCTGGCTGGGCGAAGCGGTGCGCGGGGCGGCTTTCCGCGTGCACGGCTATCATCACGAGATCATCGGCGACGAGACCGATCTGCGGACGCTGACGCGCGACGACTTGGTTCGGCATTATCGCCAGCATTACAGCCCGGCGAACGCGGCCGTCATCGCCGTCGGCGCCTTCGACACGGAGGACATGCTGGCGACGATTGGGGAGTTGTACGGGGCGATTGCGAGCGATGGCGCGCCCGATCTCTTCTCGCGGCCCGAACCCGCGCAAATGGGCGAGCGCCGCGTGGTGGTTGAGCGCCCGGGCAAGACCGCCTTCTTCGAGCTTTGCCACCGCGTACCCGCGGCCAGGCACGATGACTGGATGAAGCTGCAGGTGCTGAACACGATTCTGAGCGGCTCGGGCGGCGCCTCCGACAATAAGACGAGCCGGCTGTATCAAGCGCTGGTCAAGACGGAGATCGCGGCCAGCGTCGGCGCCTGGCTCACGCCGACGGTGGATCCCTATCTGTACAGCATCATTGTCACGATGCGCGAGGGGCGCTCGCCGGATGAAGCGGAAGCGGTGCTGCTGGACGAAATCGCGCGCTTGCGAGCCGATGGCGTCAGCGAAACGGAGATGACGCGGGCGCGGAAACAGACGCGCGCCGCCTTCGCCTATCGCACCGAAAGCGTAACCGAGCAAGCCTATTGGCTGGCGCAGTCCTTCATTCTGGGCGATGTGAATTGGTTCGACCAGTATGCCGAGCGGCTGATGCGGGTGACGGCGGAGGATGTGCGCGCGGTCGCGGAGCGATATCTGGTCGCGCGCAACCGCGTGGTCGGCATTCTGCATCCGATCGATGCCGAGGGGGAGGCGGCGCCCGCATGACGAGATCGCGAAAGAGCGTACCCAGGGCGAGCAATATCGCGCGCGTCGAGCTGGATACCGGCGCTACGATTCTGGCTTACGAGAACCCAGCGGTGCAGTCGGTCAATCTGATGGGCTCGCTGCACGCGGGCAGCATCTATGAATCGCCGGCGCAGAATGGCTTGGCTTCGCTGGTCGCGGGCGCCTTGAAGACCGGCACGCGGACTCGCGATTTCGACGCGATTCATCGCGCGCTGGAAGATGTCGGCGCGGACCTGGGCTTTCGCGGGCACATCCACAAGTTGGGCTTTTCCGGCAAGAGCCTGGCGGAGGATCTTGGTCTGCTGCTGGATGTCGCCAGCGACGCGTTGCGCAATCCGGTCTTCCCGGCTGAGCATGTCGATCGCTTGCGCGGCGAACGTTTGACCTGGCTGCAATACAGCAGCTTCGACACGCGATATCGGGCGGCGAAAGCCATGCGCGAGGCTCTCTATCCTAAGTCGCATCCCTACCATTTCGGGACCTACGGCAGCGAAGAGACGGTCTCCGCGCTCAGGGCTGATGATTTGCGCGCCTATCATGACGCGCATTTCGGTCCGCGCGGCCTGATCCTGGTCATCGTGGGCGCTGTTACCGCAAGTCAGGCGATTGAGCTGGCGACGAGCGCCTTTGGCGACTGGCGCAATCCCGAGCAACCCGAGGCGCGGCCCGCGCCCCAGCCGGAGTCCAGCGGCGGGGACGAGCGACAGACCGTCTTTGTGGCTGGCAAGACGCAATCCGACATCTGCATGGGCGTCGTCGGTCCGGCGCGCGCGGCTGACGATTATCTGGCGGCGCAGCTGGCAAACAGCATCCTGGGCGAATTCGGCATGATGGGCCGCATCGGCAAGAGCGTGCGCGAAGAAAAGGGACTGGCGTACTATGCCTACAGTCGCCTCGGCGGCGGTCATGGACCCGATCCCTGGACCATCAGCGCCGGCGTCAATCCCGACAATGTCGAGCTGGCGATCGCATCCATCATTGAAGAGACCGAGCGCCTGACCACAGATTTGGTCTCCGATGAGGATTTGGCGGACAACCAGAGCTACTTCACCGGTCGCATGCCGCTGCAGCTGGAGAGCAACGAGGGCATCGCCTCAAGCCTCCATAGCATGGAGAGCTTCGATTTGGGCTTGAACTATCTGGCGAATTATGACGACTTGATCTATGGCGTCACAAAGCAGGACCTGCTGCGCGCGGCGCAAGCCTATCTGCCGCGCGAGCGAATGGTTATCGCCGTCGCCGGACCGGAACTTGAGAAGGTCGAGCTCGACGCAGAGGCTTTGTGACGGCGCAGAGCTCGACAGCTAAGACCGTATCGAACGATCTTGCCGCGCTGAAAAACATTGGTCCCAAATCCGCTGAGAGGCTGCGCGCGGTCGGCATAGAATCGCGCGCGCAGATTGAAGAGCTCGGCGCCGTCGAGGTATACCGGCGGCTGACCCGCATTTATCCAGCCTCCTTGACGATGCTGTGGGCCTTGCAAGGCGCGCTGATGGACTTGCCCTTTCATCAAGTGCCGGCCGAGATTAAGTCGGCGCTGCTGGATGACCTGACAGAACGGCGCCCGCAATAGCGCAAACGGAGTGAGCCGCAGAGCGAAAAAAGGCGCTATAATGGCTGATGCTTAGGGGCAGGCCAGCTGGCGCGCTGGCGGCAAGAGAAAGCGCATCTGAAGTGGAGAAACGAATCGTAATCACCGGCATGGGATTGGTCAGCCCGGTCGGAAATAACGTGGACGACTCCTGGGCGAATATCCGCGCCGGCAACTCCGGCATTGATTGGATAACTCTTTTTGACGCCGAGTTGGTCGAAAATCGCGTGGCCGGCGAAGTCAAAGACTTAGACCTGGTCGGTCGCTTCGGCCGGCGCGAAATGAGGCGGATGGATCGCGCGCAAATGCTGGCGCTGGTGGCCGCTGACGAAGCGCTGCAAGACGCCGGAATCGAGATCACGGACGAGAACAAATACGATGTCGGCGTGGTCGTCGGCTCCGGGATCGGCGGGATCGTGACCGTCGTGCAGGCTTTGCAAGGCTTCCAGGCGCGGGGCCATCGAGGCGTCAGTCCCGTCATTGTGCCGGCGCTCCTGCACGATGGCATCAGCTCGCGCGTTTCCATGCATTTCGGTCTGAAAGGACCGAACTACAATATCACGGCCGCTTGCGCCACCAGCAACAATTCGCTGGGCGATGCCGCCGACTTGATCCGCATGGGGCGCGCGGATGTGATGGTCGCGGGCGGCAGCGAAGCCTGCATCATGCCGATGGTCATCAGCGGCTTTAACAACATGAAAGTGCTGACGAACACGGAGGATATTCCACAGAAGGCGTCGCGCCCCTTTGACGCGACGCGCGATGGATTCGTGGCCGCGGAAGGCGCCGCCCTGATGATTCTGGAAGGCCTCGAACACGCGCGGGCGCGGGGCGCGCGGATTTACGCCGAGCTCACAGGTTACGGGCATACCTCGGACGCGTTTCACGTGACGGCGCCCAACCCGGATGGCGTGGATGCGGCCGAGGCGATGCGCCGCGCCATGCGGGAAGCCGGGATCAGCGCCGGCGACATCAGCTATATCAACGCCCATGGGACAGCCACGCAACTCAACGACAAGAGCGAAACCCTGGCCATCAAGCAAGCGCTGGCGGAAGAAGCCTACAATATTCCTATCAGTTCGACAAAGTCCATGACCGGGCACATTCTGGGCGCGACCGCCGCCGCCGAAGCCATCTTCTCAGTCAAAGCGCTGCAAGACAACTTCATTCCGCCGACTATCAACTTGGACAGGCCAGATCCGGATTGCGATCTCGATTATACGCCGCAGGTCGGCCTGGCCCGCGATATCGAGCACGTGCTCAGCAATTCCTTCGGCTTCGGCGGCCACAACACAGCCGTTGTCATCAGCCGCTTCCATTAGCCGCAATCGCTAGGGCGACAC
Organism: Chloroflexota bacterium; assembly: GCA_026706455.1. GTDB lineage: Bacteria > Chloroflexota > Anaerolineae > Aggregatilineales > Phototrophicaceae > UBA6055. Next base: position 59,747 of record JAPOYS010000115.1, read on the forward strand.
AATCTGAGCGAGAATCTCTTCAAATGCCGCGTCAGCCAGCGCGCGAATTTCGCTATCGCTTCTATCTTGAATGGGATGAGGCACATAGCAGGCGGCTGGCGCAAAACCCAAAGCCACCCCTTGCGCGGCGGCCGCTTCCACAAACTCGTCAGAGGCGACGAACATGGCGGGAATCCCCTGCGCTTCCAGGTCACTGATGTCATGCACACTGCACGACGTGCATGAGCCTCAATCAGCGAGCGCTTCAATCACCGCGTCGCACTCGTTGGCAATCCGATGCTGCAAGTCGGCCGGCGCCACCCGCGCGAAGGTGGGCTTGCGATAGCGCCGAGAAGCGACGCCCATTTGCGCCAGCTTCGCCTCTAAATGATCGAGGAAGACATCGCCGCGCGGCTTTGATATATCCAACAGCGCGACCCGCGCCCCGCTCAAGGACGACGGACGCGGAACGACTTCTCGCTGCGCCGGCAGCAACTCGCTGGTTGGATCCAATAGTGTTGCCATGATCAGCTCCTTTTCATATTTGTCTCGCAATTCGAGTTCAGTAGTCTTTGTCAAGCGAGGGCGAGACAAGTCTCGCCCCTACAGATCCGCATTTCAATGGGCGCCCGATAGTGAGTTCATTTATGATGCGTCTCATAAACGACGTATTGCCTTCAAGTATCTTTCTTGAAACTGCTTCTGTATGCCTGCCTTACGACTTAATCGCTACCGTTACCGGCACGCTGCCGCCGGGACCGCTGCCCGCCCAGCCGGTGATGACGGCCGACCACATACCGGCGGCGCCGCCGGCATGCGCGATCAGCAAACCGCCCGGGCGGAACTTCAACAGTCGTTTGTCCGCCAGGTAATCCGGCATGCCCTCCGCTATGCCGTCCGCGCCAGCCAATACATCATGCCCGTCGACGGTCAACTCCTCGTCAAGCGCTGCGCGAAAACGCGCTTTCGTCCAGCCAGCTTCACGAAAGACGCGCATATTTTCCGGACTGACGATGAGCAGGGCATCGGTCCGCCCATAAATCTTGCGATGATAAACCGTTTGCAGGGTCAACGCCAAGCTGCGCGTGAGCGATTCGGGCGCGCGCGACTTCTGGTCGCCGACCGGATGAACGCCGCCGCCGGCGAAGAGCGTTACTGTCGACTGATCAGGGCTGAACCCGCGCTCGACCGCCAGTGACTCCCAGTAGGAATCACGCTCGCGCTCGGCGAAGCAAAAGCCGAGTTTACCGGGTTGCCCCAGCGTGGCGCGATCAACGCCGCCGGGCAGGCCGCCGCCCACATTGCGAATCACCAATTGCAGCGCCCGCCCGATTGTCGAATTGGCGCGATTGCCCTGCCCCAAAACATTGTGGCTAGAATTCATGCCAATGCGATCGGCGATGGGACCGTTGACGATGACGATGGGACCGGAGAAATAGGTGGTCGCCAAAATGCCGTGCATGCAGAATTCATCGAGGCAGGCCGCTTCAACCGCCGCCAGCACGACCGGCATATATTCCGGTTTGCAGCCAGCCATTACGGCGTTTATCGCGACCTTTTCGATGGTGCAGGCGACCTTGTCAGGCGGGATGACGCCGATGATCTCAGACGGCGAGCGCGTTGTGCCCGCCAGCATCTTCAAGACGCGCTCTTCTGTCGGCGGCACCAAGGGCAACCCGTCCGACCAGCCGCGCTCGTACATCAACTCGTGCTCGTCCTGCTGTGAAGCCACATCGACGCGGCGCGTCTGTAATACCGTATCGCCAAATTTGTAAGCCAGTTTTTCCGGCATGCCGGGCTCAACGGTCTTGGACGCGCAGCCGGGGCTGAACGCAGGCAAGTCGGCGCCAAGCTCAGGCAAGTTCGCAAGCTGGCGCCAGCTTGCGCGCTGCCATCCGACCAAGCGGGCCCGTTCCTCGCCGGCCTCCACAAAAATCAGGGTCGGCACAATCTCAATATCCAGTCGATACGACCGCTCCAATTCTCGGTCGTCAATCACGCCGCTGACGCTCGCCGGAAAGTCGGGGGCATCTTGCGAATAGAGGCGTAGATCGCGGGACCCAGCCAGCGCCTGAATCGCTGGCTCGATGAGGCGGCAGGTGGCGCAATCGCGCTTCACCACCGCGATATAACCGGTGAAATCCTCAGGAATGGCTGCCATTGCCTTGATTTCCATAGGTCACACATTGCATTCTATCGCCCAGCGCGCGAGGGCGCAAAAGGTTGAACTACCGGCCAATTGCGGCTATTCTAGATGCTGGATGCTCTTACCTTGGCATGGGTGACAAAGTTGAAACTGTCCGATATATTCCGCGAGGGCTCCGATGCGCGCAAGCTCTTCGCGAAGTTCTACGCTGTTGGCGCAATCGGCGTGATCTTAACTGTTCTCGTGCTGCTGGCAATCGCCACTCGCGGCGCCTGACGCTAGTCGTAATCGTCCCTGCCCTCCGCCCAATACCGCTCCAGTGACAGGCCGAGTCCGTCGGCGATCCGATTCACATAGGCAAAATAAGCAGTAATCTGCGCGACATCCAAAATCGCCCGGTCACTAAAACCAGCCCCCCTCAATTGTCGCACATCATCTTCGATCATGTTCCAAGGCGCGCGTGTGAGCTTGGCGGCATAGTCGAGCATTTGCCGGTCGGCCGCCGTCAACTTTGCAAGGCGATAATCTGACTCGATCTGCTCAGTAAAATCCGGATCTCCAGTCAACTGACGGAGGTTGCGCGCATGATGTTTCAGTCAGTATTCGCAGCGATTGATAGCTGAGACGACCACGCCAATCAGCTCGCGTTGAACCCGGGTCAGGGGCGATTCGGCGAACATCAGCGTCTTGTACAAATGCAGATGATCCAGCAGCGACGCCGGGTTCAGGCTGTGGATCTTCATGATGTGGTCGACATTGCCGCTGCCGGGGTCGCCCGCCCGTCGATAGGCGCGCTTCAAATCGCCGGTCGCGTCAGCTTCAGAAATCGACTTTATCCAGGCCATCGCTCGCTTCGTTGATTCCATCTCTAGCTTGATCCCATTAAGCGCCAGCCGCTAGGCGTCCATGTATAGCGCTACGTTCAGTTTCCAAGCGATGTACAGCGTTTCCACGAAAGCGATGAGCTCCCTGATGCAATCGTCCGCGTCAGCGTCCGCGGCCATGTCGAATGCCAGGCGACCGCGCACGGAATCGCCATCGGAGGAAATAGCCTGTATTTCTCGCGCTTCCAGGTCGCGTTCGATCGCGCCCAGGAAAAGCAGTAGAATCCCGGCGTGGTTGGGTATGATGCGTTTGCCAACGCCGAAGATCATCTCCAGAACCTGATCACCCGATACCCGCAGCTCGCCGAGGCGACGCTCGGGCGCGATCGGCAGCTCAAAGTAGGTCCGCTCCGCCGCCCCATCTCCGCCATCGGTTTCGCGCAGCGCCTTCACTGACGAGCCGTCGTAGCCCAGCTTTTGAATGCCCTGCTTCAGCAGCAGCCAAATCAGCGGTTCATCCGGAACAGGCAGGCGCTCCAGCAGCCAGATCTCGGCACGCGCCGAAATTGGATATTGAATGAAACCGGCACAGCCGAAAGGTCGGCGCGCGCGATTCGCCGGGCAAGCGGCGCAATAATCGGCGTAGTCGCCCAGGACAGCCGCGTGATCGAGCAGGTCCTGGACAACGATCAACTGCTTTTCACCCGGGACGCCAGGTGTGCTGTGAGTAAAGTCAAATCCCATCTGATTCGGTTCGCGCGTGTCGCCAGCGGCGCGAAACCACTGGATGATCTCTTCCGCTCGCGCGCGTTCCTTCAGCCGTTCGAGAATGCCGGCCGGCTTCAAATCAGCTTGTGGCAAGCAGTCGTATTCAATGATATAGTCTATCGCCATCGCGCCCCTTCCCGGTTGGCGTTTTGCCGGTCACGCCGAGTATAGCACAGCCGCAGTCTCGCGCGCGTTCGGTATCGCCCCGTAAGTCAAGCCCAGCGCCCATGCCGTTTCAAAGCCAGCAGGACATTGATGGTCGTCATCGGAAACCATTGCGGGAGGTTGTGCTGGTCCTGCCAATGGCCCGCCTCCTGCTGCGAATTGGACAGCCCATCCAGAAAGCGGTCGAGCAAGCCCGCGGGCAAGGCTCGCGCAATCATCGAGTCAGCTGTGGGCGCGAAGGCAAACAGGGAATCGTACTGGCTTGGAGGCGCAGACTCCGCGCAAGCCACGATGTTGTCGACGGTCGCCTGTCGGTAGCGCTCCAGTTGCGGAAAATCGTCAAGGGCGAAGAAAAAGTCAAACGCGTGGTAGGCCATAAACAGCCACTCGTTTGCGCGGATTGTCTCGGGCTTGTGATTGGCAAGCGCCCATCGTTTGGACTTTTCGACCAAGCTGGAGCTGGCGCAGCCCAAGTACATGAGGTTGCCCACGATGGAATCGGGCATGGTCTGGCCGCCCCACTCTTGCCACCAGGGCGCAAGCGGATAGTCGCGGATTTCGGGCGGATTGCGCAAATTGCCATCGGCGTCCATCTGCGTTTCAACCCAATCGGACGCGCCAGCCAAGATCTGACCAGGCGGCACGGCTGCATGTTTCAGCAGGCCGAGCAAATATTCAAGCGCTAGCGGGTTCGATTGCGGCGCTTTCAGGTCCTGTTCAAGTCCATGGCCGAAGCCATTGTCCGGATTCTTGTAACAAAGAATAATCTGGTGCAGACGCTGCAGGCTGCCGCCATCAAACAGCCAGGAGAACAAGGCTCTCTCAAATAGCGTTCCATTCCCGTACACAAAATATCGGGCTTTTCCCAAGTCAAATGCCATACTTCATCCTTTCTGAACGAACATATATTCTACTGGACTTGACAATTTGCGCAAGGGGCTAAATGTATGATTTGATGATGTCCGCCAATTCGCGCGCGCGTTGGCGGAAGGTATGCTGTTTGAGGACGCGCTGCCGAGCGGCCGCGCCAATGGCCTTGCGTTCGCTGTCGCGCGACAGCAAATGGCGGTAGCGCTCGATCGCTTCTTCCGCCGAATGGACCACGATTACTTCTTTATCGGGCTCGAACCACTCTTCGATCCCCAAGTATGGGTTGGCCACCATGCAGGCGCCCATCGCGGCCAGCTCAAAGGGACGAGACGACGAAGAGGCCTGAACGCTGGCATGCGCGCCCCGCGTGATGCAGAGATTGATCTTGCTGCGACAGACGTATTCGCGCAGCTTGCTGAAACTCAAATAGGGCAATTGGCGCGCGTTTCCCAACTCGCCCAGCTCGGTTCCGCGTACGGCGAAGCGCGAGCGTGGCATCGCCTTTGACGGCAAGGCAATCATTTGCTCGATCCATTCCGAGCGGTACTCGCGGCCATGGCCATAGAACAGCACATCAATATCCTGCTCAGCAACCGAAACCGGGCTGAAAACGTCGGGATCAGCGCCATACCAGACGGTATGCGCGTTGACGACGCCGAGCTCCTTGAGCATCTCGGCGCCGCCGCTGCTGTTGCAAATGAAAGCCGCGTATTCGCCCAGGTCGGCGCCCTGATAAATGCGAAAGCCGGATGCAAAGCCGCGCATATTTGGCAGGCTGGCGGGCACGTCTCCGTCAAAATAGAAGACGGGTATGTCATATTCGTCGGCAATGGACTTCGGCAGGCCCCGCAAGTGATTTAGCGGAACAGTCAAAAAGAGAACCGCGGCGACGTCCCGCTCGGCGCGCAGAATCCGCTTCACGTGTCGCTGCCATAAGGGCGCGATAAGGGAATTGGCCAATTGCCTGGTTGACCTGTCGGCAAGCGATTCCCGCCCGGCTGCCTGAGGATTCGGCTGCGGCCCGCTCGGCAACAGAGCCCGCCAGCGATCGCGGGCCAACTTGAAGAGATCGCCCTGCCAGCGCGCGGGATTCGGCTCGGAACGCCACCACAAACTCTCGACTGCCGCGCCTTGATAGGGGGTGGCGATCACCTCGACGCCGATTTCATACAAGCCTTTTAGCAGCTGCCACCATGCTGGCGTCGCGCTAAAGGGCTGGCGCAAATCGAGCGATGAGACGAGAACCAGCAGTTTCATTCTATGGCGATTCGGTATTCTTCTGCGGGCGCATCATTGACGCCAACGTCCAGTTTGCGCAATTGTACAGCATCAAGCGCGTTTTCCTTACCTTGGTTCGCGCTCGGGAGTGTCGAACTTGGCGGCCATGATTCACACAAGATTGTGTGTAGGGGCGACACAAGTGTCGCCCTCAATTGCCAAGACAGGTTTAGGGCGAGCCAAGGCTCGCCCCTACAAATCGTTTGGGGCGGGTAACATCCTCACATTAGACACTCCCTCGACAGGAATGAATTCACAAGCCGCCAATTGCAAGTTATAATGTTAGATGTCGTGACACCTTTACGATTTCACACAAAGAAAAGGAGAGGATGAACCATGAAACGCTTATTCCTTCTACTCGCTGTCTTGACTATGCTCATTGGTCTCAGCGCTCCGGCGCTCGCCGATGGCCATTGCATGGACGCCTTGGGCTGCGTGGAAGTGGCGCCCGACGATCCGATCGTCATCGCCTCCATACTCGCCATGTCGGGACCGGCGTCATTCTACGGCGCGGACACGCTGGGCGGCATCGAGCTCGCCATCATGGGGCGGGACGGCATGCTGTTGGGCAGGGACATTGAGTTGGTTGAAGAGGACAGCTTCTGCGCCGCCGAGGGCGGGCAAGCGGCCGCTCAGCGCGTAGCCGCCGACGAGTCCATTGCCGGCGTCATCGGCACCACCTGTTCAGGCGCGGCGCAAGGCGCCATGCCGATCATCAGTGAAGCGGGCATGCTGATGATCTCATCCTCCAATACTTCGCCGAGCTTGACCAACGACGACGCCGACGCAGGCGGGACCTATTATCCCGGTTACTTCCGCACGGCGCACAACGACCTCTTCCAGGGCGCGATGGGCGCGCAATTCGCCGTAGAAGTATTGAAAGCTGGCAAAGTCGCGACCATCCATGACGGCGACCCCTACACCGAAGGCTTGGCTGTGGTCATGGCGAGCGTATTTGACGGGCTGAATGGCGAGGTCGTTTTCCAGGGCGCGGTCAGCAAGGGCGACACCGACATGAGCGCGATCCTTACGGAAATCGCCGCCAGCGGACCCGATGTCGTATACCTGCCGGTATTCGTGCCTGAGTCTGAATTCCTCGTCTCGCAGGCGGCCAACACGCCGGGCTTGGAAGACACAGTCATGATGACCGCCGATGGCAGCTTCTCGGCGACCTTCGCGCAGAATACGGGCGAAGCCGCTGCTGGCGTATATATGACGGGTCCCCATGTCTCAGGCGACGCCTACGACGCCTTCCTGGCGATGTGGGCGGAAGAACAACCCGGCGGGACGGACGCGCCTCCGAGCGGCTTCCACGCCCACGCCTACGACGGAACCAATTTGCTGCTGGACGCCATTGAAGCCGTCGCCGAAGAAATGGATGACGGCACGCTGGTCATCGGACGCCAAGCGCTGCGGGAAGCCATGCAGGCAGTCGAAAACTACGATGGCTTGACCGGCACCTTGACCTGCCAGGAAGCGCCGCTCTACAACGGCGACTGCGCGACTGGCACGGCGCTGGCCGTATTTGAAATAACCGAAGCCCAGGTCAACGAAGGCGCTTGGCCGCCTCCGATCGTATGGGATCTGTCCATGTCGATGGGCGCCAGCGGGTAAGCGCCGACTCCTAACGCACATCGCGACAAGCATAGTGACAAGCCAGAGACTTTTGCGCTCTGGCTTGTCGTTGACTTGTTGACTCGCGAACTAATCGGCGTCAATTGCGCCCGGCGATCAATTGATCAGTAGCGGGATCTGCCATCAGGCGCTGGCGCTGGCAGAATGCCTTTCTAGGCAACGGCAACTACGGAAGAAAAAGCGTGACACGATCAGTTGTTTCTCTCATAATCGCGATCAGCTTGTGTACAATCAGTTTGCTGCCCGCAGTTGCGGCCGAGTCTTGCGATGATCCCCTGGGCTGCATCGAGGTAGTACCAGATGATCCTATCGTTGTTGGCGCGATGCTGGTGATGTCGGGCGCGATCAATTACTTGGGCGAAGATACGCTCGGCGGGGTGGAACTGGCGCTGCTCGAGCGCGATTACACGCTATTGGAGCGCGAAATCGAATTGGTGGTCGAAGACAGCCTGTGCACGGCCGAAGGCGGCCAGACAGCCGCTCAGCGATTGGCGGCCGACCCATCAATCGTCGGCGCCATCGGCACGAACTGTTCCAGCGCGGCGCAAGGCGCTATACCTATCATTAGCGACGCTGGCATGGTCATGATCGCGCCGTCCAATACATCGCCCAGCCTGACCAACGACGACATCGCCAGCGGCGGCTCGCATTTGCCCGGCTACTTCCGCACCAGCCAAAACGGCCTGATTGAAGGGACGCGACTGGCGGAATTCGCTTTGCTGGCGCTGGACGCCAATAGCCTGGCGACCGTGCATGATGGCGACCCGTACACCGAGGGGCTCTCGCGGGCTGTCGCCGATACCTTCGCCGAGCTGGGCGGTGACGTGCTTTTCGAAGGCGCGGTCAACAAAGGCGATACCGATATGGCGTCGATACTTACCGAGATCGCGGTTCATCAGCCAGATGTAATCTACGTTCCTTTGTTTGAGCCGGAGTCCAATTTCTTCGCCGCCCAGATGCAGCATATCGTTGGGCTGGAGGACACCATCATCATCGGCGGCGCCGCCAGCTTCTCGTCCAGCTTCCCCGACAATACCGGCGAGGCCGCCGTTGGCATATACGTCTCTGGACCGCTGGTCAGCGGCGAAGCCTATGATGAACTGCTGGTTCAATGGCATGAGGAATACGGCGTCGAGCCCCCAAGCGGCTATCACGCGCACGCCTACGATGCGACCAACCTGCTATTGAACGCGCTGGAGGCGGTCGGCGTCGCCGCCGATGACGGCAGCCTGCTATTCGGCCGGCAAGCCATTCGCGATGCCATCGCCGCTACCGAAGATTATCCGGGCTTGACGGGCTCTTTGACCTGTCGCGAGGATTCGCCCTTTGCCGGCGACTGCTCGCCGGGGACGGCGCTCGCTGTGTTTGTCATCACGGAAGCGGAAGTGTATGATGACCATTGGCCGCCGCCGGTGGCTTGGAATTTCGCGATTGATTCCTTTAAATAGATCTGTCCCGACGCGCGGCCGCCGACAGGGGCAATAGGAGCGCTGTGATATCGACGGGCAAGCGACGCGATAATGTCCATTTTTAAGTGGAAGACTGACGAATTCTCCTGGGTCGACTTCACGATCGACGTGCTGCGCGTGCTCATCGTGCTTGGTGTGGTCGTCGGCGCTTGGAACACGCTGTCCTCAGGTCGTATAAGCTTTGCTCAATGGGTAAACCTCTTCGCCGCCGGCTTGTCGCAGGGCAGCATCTACGCGCTGATCGCCCTCGGTTATACCTTGGTCTACGGCATCCTGCTGATGATAAACTTCGCTCACGGCGAAGTCTTCATGGCGGGCGCCTTCTCGACCGTATTTCTGGCGGAAGCGCTTAACAGAACCGGCTTTCTGAATGAGCAGCCGCTGCTGGCGATTCTGCTGATGATCTTGTTCGCCGGTCTGGTCTCGATGACGGTTGCGATCCTATTGGAACGCGTCGCCTATAGACCGCTGCGCGGCAGCCCGCGTCTGGTGCCATTGATTACGGCGATCGGGGCGTCCTTCTTTCTGCAATACACCTTTCGCGGTCTGTATGGCTCCGGCTTCAAAGCCTATCCCCAAGTCAAGATTCTGCAGGGCGTGATCAGCATAGGCGATATCAACATTCCAATCGTGCAGATTTTTGTCTTTTGCTCGGCGCTGATCCTCATGCTGGGCTTGTATTGGCTGGTCGAGCGAACGCGAATCGGCAAAGCCATGCGCGCCGTCTCGGAGAATAAAGAAGTCGCCCGCCTGATGGGCATCGATATCGACTGGGTGATCATGTTCACCTTCGGCGTTGGCGGATTCCTGGCTGGTTCAGCCGGCGTGATCAATGGCATGTTTCGGCCGCAAGGCGTCAACTTCTTCATGGGATTCATTCCCGGAATCAAAGCCTTCACAGCCGCCGTTCTAGGAGGCATCGGCAATATTCCCGGCGCCATGCTGGGCGGCTTGTTCCTCGGCGTGATCGAAGCTATCGGACCGAATCTGGTGCTGGCCGGGCTCGGCATCCCCGGCGCGAATCAACTCAAAGACGTCATCGCATTCACCATGCTGGTTCTCGTTTTGATCTTTCGTCCGCAGGGCATCCTGGGCGAGCGTCTATCCGAGCAAAAAGCCTAGGCGGTTGGCATGGACTTGATTTGGACGCAAACCTCGAGAAGGGTCCTCGTTTACGGGCTGCTTGCCGGCGCCTTCATCTTGTTCATCGGCGCCGTCGGCATGATCGCCGCCTTTCACGAGCGCGAAGTAGTCGACAGGTTCATCAGCCTGGGTCAACTCATGCTGATGTTGGCGCCCTTTGTCACCGCCTACTATGTCGCCGGACAAGTTGCCGAACGTGACCAAGACAGGCCGCTAGCGCTGGTCAGTGGCGTTCTCATCGGTCTGTTGACGACCGTGCCGACGGTCATCTTGCTGCTCTTCAACTCGGACCAATATCGCTTCCTCCTTGATCTTACGCTGCGCCTCACGCCATTCGTCGCCGCCACAATCACCGCCTGGCGGATGCATCGCGCTGGCGCTGAAGCGCAAACGGCTTTGGGCGCTTGGCTGGCAATCGTCCTACTCGTTGGCATCGTCACTTTCTCGTTCGCGCTGATTTTCGAGATCAAAGGCAATCTCCGGTCGGTACTCGTGAACATTAATCGCGAATGGGTGGCCGTCGTAACCTTTGATAACCGAGGCGACTTGATGCGGGGCTTGGGCGCCTTGGCGCTGGTGTCGACAGTTTCGGGCTTTGCCGGCTCGATCCTGTACTTGCTGCCGGCTGTTCCGCGTCGAGCGCTGATTTATGGTCTTGGCGTCACCGCGCTTATTGGCGCGTTCGGCGAGACCGCTCGCCTGATCCTGCAGGAGAATGTCGACCGGGATACGCTGAGAGAGATTTTCCGCCGCGATACCTTGCGCCAAAACGCCGCGCTTGCTCTCTTCATCATCAGCACGGCGGCCGGCTTCCTGTGGGCGAGGTATGGCGGGCAGGCGCGCGCGCGATTTGGCAGCTTGGAGAGCGCCCAGCGCCGCGCGATAAACATCATTGGCTTGGTCTTGTTTGTTGTCATTATGCTGATGCTGCCCTGGCTGATCGGGCGCACGCTCAGCGATGTGGCGGTGACCATCGGCATCTTCGTCTTGATGGGGCTGGGGCTGAACATCGCCATTGGGCTGGCGGGCTTGCTTGATCTCGGCTATTTGACCAATTACGCGGTCGGCGCCTACATCCTGGCGGTGCTCACGTCGATTGGTCCGCTCGGCTTGTTCAAAGGCACATTCACCTTTTGGATGGTAATTCCGCTCGCTTTGCTGGCGGCCATGTTCGCAGGCTTTGTTTTCGCCGTGCCGGTGCTGCGGATGCGCGGCGATTATCTGGCGATCGCGACCTTGGGCTTCGGCGAGATCATCGGCAAGCTGGCGATCTCGGACTGGCTGAAGCCGCTGATCGGCGGCGCGCAGGGCGTGCAGGCGATCCCGAAACCGATCTTCTTCGGTACTGAGCTGAAGAATCCCGAGCAGCTTTACTATATCGTTCTGGTCGCCAGCCTGGTGACGCTTTTCGTATCGATACGCTTGAACAATTCGCGCACGGGCCGACAGTGGATGGCGATCCGCGAAGACGAAGATGTCGCAACGGCGATGGGCATCGATACGGCGCGCGCCAAGCTGCTGGCTTTCACGCTCAGCGCCGCGACCGGCGGTGTGGCCGGCGCCATATTCGCCGCCAAGGTGGGGACCGTCTTCCCCAATAGCTTCACCGTTTTCATCTCGATCAATGTTTTGAGCTTGATCATCGTCGGCGGCATCGCCAGCAATCCCGGCATTGTCGTCGGCGCTATCGTACTGATTGGCATGCCCGAGCTGCTGCGAGAATTCTCCGAGTTCCGCTTCCTGCTCTACGGCGCTTTGCTCATCCTGATGATGATCAAACGTCCACAGGGCTTGATCCCCTCCAAGATTGTGACGCACGAAACCCGGTCGGGCGTCAAGCCCAAGCTGGCGACTGCCGAATAGCGCGCGAGGACGGAAGCGATCATGGCGCGAAAGGGCAAAGTCGGGGAGACGCGCATCCTGGAATCCGTAGGGATGACCAAACGCTTCGAGGGCTTGGTGGCGGTCGACAGCCTTGATTTCCATATTCCGGACGGCGCGATCGCCAGCATTATCGGACCCAACGGCGCCGGCAAAACCACATTCTTCAACTGCATAACGGGCTTCTACGAGATAGACGAAGGCGAGATTCTCTTCGATGGCGCGCGCATCAATGGCCGATCTCCGGACCAGATCGCGCGAGCCGGCATCTCGCGCACCTATCAGAATATCCGGCTCTTCAACAATATGTCAGCGATTGAGAACATCATGGTCGGCCAAGAGCCTCATCTGAAGTCGAGTTGGATCGGCGCGATTTTCGGCTCGCCATCAACGCGGCAGGAAGACGCGTTAACGGAAGAGCGCGCGAGCGAACTACTGCATTTCGTTGGGCTCGAAGGCAAAGGCGACATGCTGTCGAAGAATTTGTCTTACGGCGACCAGCGGCGCCTGGAGATCGGCCGCGCGCTGGCCAGCCAGCCGAAGCTCATCCTGCTGGACGAACCGACAGCCGGCATGAATCCACGGGAAACGATCGAGACGACCGCGTTCATCCGCCGCCTTCGCGATGAGATCGGGATCACCATCGTCTTGATTGAGCATGACATGCGCGTCGTTATGGATATATCGGAACATATCACCGTGCTGGATTACGGGCGCAAAATAGCCGAAGGCTTGCCCGCCGACATTCAGACAAATCTCGATGTGATTGAAGCCTACCTGGGGCGCGGCGCGGCCGCCTCACTCGAAAACTAGACGAACACGGATTGCGCGCATGGCGCTGCTTGAAGTCAAAGACATTCACACCTATTACGGCAACATCCACGCGCTGAAAGGCGTCTCGTTTGAAGTGGATACCGGCGAGATCATTGCGCTTATCGGCTCGAACGGCGCCGGCAAAACGACAACGTTGCGCACGATCTCCGGCTTGATGGAGCCGCGCGAAGGCGCCGTCTATTATGATGGCGACGATATCTCCAATACACGGGCTGACCTGCTCGTATCAAGAGGCATCTCAATGGTGCCGGAGGGACGCGGCGTTTTTGCCAAACTCACGGTGGAAGAGAACCTCGATATGGGCGCCTACGTACGCCGCGACGGAGATATCAAAGAGGATTTCAAGAGCGCCTATTCGCTCTTTCCGCGCCTCGAAGAACGGAAGAAACAGTTTGCCGGCACCCTCAGCGGCGGCGAGCAGCAAATGCTGGCGATCGCGCGCGCCTTGATGTCCAAGCCTCGCCTGCTCCTGCTGGACGAGCCGTCAATGGGATTGGCGCCGGTGCTGGTCGATGGCGTCTTCGACACGGTCCAGCGCATCGCCAATGAAGGCGTCACCATCTTGCTGGTGGAGCAGAACGCGCACATGGCGCTGCAGATCGCCGACCGCGGTTACGTGCTGCAAAGCGGCGAAGTCGCCATCAGCGATACGGCGAGCAACCTGCAGCAGAATGAAACCGTGCAAAAGACCTACCTGGGCATTGACTAGCGCTCGTGTCCTCGTCTTCGCTTCAACCTTCCACCCAAAAGAAACTGGCGTCGCTATCGACTTCAACCCTAAGCAAATTGGCCAGAGCGGCGACTGGCGACGGCGGGCTGGATGTCGCTTCTTGGGATTACGAGACGGTTCAGGGCGGCTTTGGCAGCGCTGTCGGCGGCACCGGGCTTTTCCGATTTCGATTGCGCTCAGTAGCTGGCGAGACCTGCTCGCTCATTCTAAAGATCCTCTATGAACGAAAAGGCGAAGACCCGGGCTCGCCCTATTTTTGGAAGCGCGAGTACGAAATCTACCGCTCAGGATTACTCAAGAGCTTGCCCGCCGACACATTCGTCGCGCCGCAAATCTTCGCAACCGAGGACTTCGGAGACAGTTGCTGGATCTGGATGGAGGACATTAAAGACAGCAAGAGCGATTGGACGCTTTCAGATTTCCATGACATCGCCCTGCGTCTGGGGCGCTTCAACGGCGCCTGGCTGGAAGACGCCTCCCCGCCGAGCCCTGTCTGGCTTTGCCGCGACTGGCACAGCGCCATCGTGCCTGGGCTGGTCGACTCATTCGCAAATCTGGATCGTCTGCTTGAATCGCCATTGGCGCGGGCCGCCCTGCCAATCGAAGCGAAAGATGAGATCAGCGCGATCTGGAACGACCGCGGGATGTTCCAAGCCGCCCTGGCGGAACTGCCGCGCACGCTCTGTCATACCGATGCCTTCCGCCGCAATGTCATGCACCGCGATGACGATGTTATCCTGCTGGATTGGGCGCTGGCCTCGATAGGGCGCATTGGCGAGGACCTGGTGTGTTTGGTGGCGGTAAGCCTGTTTTACGACCGGTTTTCAGCGAGCTATGCGCAACAGCTAGACGAGACCGCCTTTACGGGGTATATCGCCGGTCTGCGCCAAGCTGGCTGGCGCGGCGACTCCAAACTCGCGCGGATCGGCTTCACCTGCGGCATGGTATTGCGCGGGCTGGCGGGCGTCAAACAAGATCTCGAAATGCTGCGCGATCCGGCCGAACACCAGCGCCTGCAAGAAACGCATCACAACTTGAGCTTGCCAGAAATCGCCCGCTTCTTCGCTGATGTACGACGCTTCCGGCTGATACGAATGGCGCGCGAAGCTAGGGACCTGCTTTCTGGCTAGGCGCCTCGACCCCCGGCAGGCGCGCAAGCGAAAGCAGAAGCGCCGCTATAATCAACCCGCCGCCCAACCAGAGATTGATTGTCATCTCCTGCCCGAGAATGCTCGTCGCCAGAATAGCGCCCGCGAGCGGCTGGGCGAAGAAACACAGCGACGCCAGCATCGCCGGCAGCAGGCTGAAGGCTCGATTCCACAACAGCAGGCCGAAGGCGGTAGAAGCCAAACCGAGATAAAGCACAGCAAGGACGATACCTGTGTCCACAGCTCCAATGGGTCGTTGCGACAATTCGACCAGGCTGGCCGGAATGCTGAGCAGAAGCCCGCCAAACAAGGCGTAGACGGTCACAGTCAGCGATGGCAAGGAATGACGAATCGTGACGCGGCGCACCAAAACCGAGTAGAGACCCCAGGTCAAGGCTGAAACCGCCAGGAAAGCGTCCCCAACAAAAGTGTCCGAGCCGAAGTCGGCCGCGGTTGGATCCACGATGACGAGCACGCCGGCGGTGGCCAGCCCCACGCTCGCCAAGCGGCGGAAGGTCAGCTTTTCGTTGAGCAGAATCAAAGCAAAGAGGACGACGAAAGCCGGCGACGCGCCGGTTACTATGGCGCCGTTCACCGCCGTTGAGAGATCGGTGCCGACAAACTGCGTACCTAAGCTGAGGCCGAGACCGAGCGCGCCGACGCTGAGCAGCGAAAGTTTCGTCCTGCCATCCGGCGGCGCAAAGCCGCGCGCCCTTTCGATCGGGACCAGTACAGCCAAACCCAAGAGAATCCGCAGCGCCAACAGGGTGAATGGCGGCACGACCGGCAGCGTCACATCCGACACGACATACATTCCGCCCCAGATGGTCGCCGCTGTGATGCCGTAGACGGCGCCGCGCCAGAGACCCGCTCTCGACATTGTGCTGTAGCCCAGATGCCTGCGCTTGAAGCGTTTATCTTAGCCGATGCGGCATTGCTAGGACAGCCTGGCTCGCCGGATGGTAATTCGGATTTGAGCGCATATTCGACATCAAGCCAGCGAGCCAAGAGTATAATTAGAATTGTCAATGCGATACGCGCGGCGCGAGGGGTTCTGTCATCAACGAGAGCTTGATTTTCGTTTCCTACCATAACATTGACATTGCCTACGCCTTTCAGCTTTCAAACCTGTTGATTCGCTTCTATCGCAAGGTCTGGCTCGATCGCCTCGAAATCGATCTGAATGAAGACTGGAAGGCCAAGACGCGCGAGGCGAGAGCGCGGGCCACGCATGTCATCGTTGTAGTGACTGATGAGTACTTGAACACGCCCTACTGTCGAAACGAGTTCGAGTATTTTCGGAATCGCGGCCTGGCGCTAACCGCTGTCATCCCGCGCGACTTCTCGACTGAGATGATTGCCAGCTTCACCTTCAGCGATTGGATTGACTTTCGCCGCCGGTTTGACGATCCCAACGATGTGAGCGTCGAGAATCTCTTGAGCCAGCTCCCGCAATCGGACGCGGTGGAAAAGACGGGCGAACGCCTCGACTACCTTCGCGGTCTTGTTCAAGATTTCGAGCTGGCTCTGGCCAAGATGCCGACCTCGTGGGCATCCCTGCGCAACAGCGCCGAGGCGGGCGCCGACGCAACGCGACCACGAATGGTTCAGCCGAGCATGCAGTGGCAGTTCACCGCTCACAAAGTGGGCAATTCGCTGCCAGCCGATAACTTGCTCTCATGGGCGCGGGACGAGCCCCAGTTCCTCATTCGCGGCGAAGCAGGCAGCGGCAAAACGTATTTCGCGCGGCTGCTGGCGCTGCAACAGGCGCATGCCGCCATGCGCGATGACGGCGAAGCGCTGCCCATCTGGCTCGATCTGGCGCTTTGGGATCATGACCAGCGCGACTTCGACGGTTTCATCGAGTCGCAATGGCCGCTGCTCACACATTGGCGGCATTGGCTGGATCAACAGCCGACGTACTTCGTGCTGGACAACTTTAGCGATTTCGCCAGCACCCGTCCGGCGCAGGTCCCCGAGTTGAATCAGTGGATCGACGCCAGTCCTGAACATCGGTTTGCCGTCGTGTCAGGCGCGGCGGAAGGTCTCGAATCCAAGCTGCCGGCAATCGAGATAAACCGCACAACCCCGGCGCTGGCTCTCAACTTCGCGAGCGCTTACCTTACCCTAGATCAACAAACCAGCTTTCGCCAGATTCTGCAGCAGAAGAGCGCCTTGATCGAGAACGGGCGGATCGACAATCTGTCGATCGGTGTAGAGCTTTTGTCGGCCGACCGGGCTTTGGCATTTAACGAGTGGCACAAGAATCCGCTGCCAGCCTTGATTGCGCTGCGGAGTAAGCTATTGCCCGCTGAAGACGGCGGCTTGGACGAAAAGCAGATCCTGACCGATCTGCAGATGCTCGCGTGGTCGATCACGCTGCAAGACAATCGCCGATTTCTGCGGCGCGATTCAGCACTCACTCAGTCGCTTGACCCGCGCGTGATCGATCGCGCGCTCGATCTCGGCTTGCTCGAAGAGCGCGGCGCGCTGCTGCGCTTTCAATCGGAATTGATCCAACTCTTCCTGGCGGCGGAGGCGCTCAAGAAAGACGGATTGGGCAAGTATCTGACGCGCCCGTCATTCGCCGCGGGCCGCGGGCGCATCCCCGGAAAATGGGACCAGTTGGCGCTCGTGTTGGTCAGCGGTCTAGCCGAAGAGACTCGGTCGCGCGTCATTGAGCAGATCGCGGAGATTGACCCATTTCTGGCCGCCATGTGCTTACAACGGCATCCGGAGCATTATGGCGAATTAAAGGAGCCGGTGATAACAGAATTGACGCAGCTCTGCGCGCAGAATCCGGTAGCCCAGAGCGCGTTTCGGTCAAGCGTCGGGGGCTTGCCGCAGGCGGAGCAGACAGCCGAACTTTTGATCCAGCAGCTGGGCCGCTTTGGCAACGCGCAACAGTTGTGGCTCTGGCACGAGATACGCGCCCTGCCGCTGGAATTGCCGCTCGATTTTATACAAGTGATAGAAGACCTTGACCGCGATTCGCGCGAGCCAGTGACTGAAGGACTTGCGCCCAATAGCTTGTCCAGTTCGCTTGCCTACCTTGCAAAGCTTTCAACTCACGAAGATCGGCGCATGCGCCAGAATGCTATCTGGATGCTCGGCGAGATCAAGTATCTGCCGACAGCCATTCTGCTGCTTGACCAACTCGAGAATGGCGAAGCCGACGATCAAGGCGAAGTCGTCCTGGCTTTGATGAAGTTCGCTTATTCTGACTTGTTGGCACGCGTCTTGCGCTGGTCGCTGGCGAATCCGGGTCAGCGGCAAGCCGTAATCGGGGCGCTTGCCAAAAGAAAACGGGGCGTGACGAGCAGGCTGCTGTCGCTGGCGCACGAGCGGCGGCTTACGCTGAATCCCGAATTCTATGACGTGGTGGTTAACACCGAGGAAACGGACATCGCCATCGGGCTGGCGCAGATCGCGGCCGAAGCGGTTAATTTGCCAGCCGCGGTCGAGACGGCGATTCACACAAGTTCAAAGGCCGACAGCTTGCGCGCGCGCATTGCCCGCTGCATCAAGCATTTGCCCAACCGAGAGGCGTTTCAGCAACTGCTGCCAGCAATCAGCGACGTATTGAGGGATCCGCCCGAGCCAACGATATTCGCCGGCAGCAAGATCGAAGCGCTTGTTTACGGACAGCCGCTATTTGATGACGTGAGCGCCCAGGCCGAGTCGGCGGGGTCAAGCGCGCTACCGGCGGAGTTGAAACAGCAATTGCGCGACCGAGATCCGCGCCAGCGGCAGCTCGCGCTGAAGCAAGTGACGGAATACGCGGCCATCGACGCTTTACCCCCTCTATTGGAGGCTGCGCGCGATGAGAACTCCGTCGTTCGGATCGCCGCTTATGAATCGTTGGCTCGCTTTGAGAGTGAGGTCAGCGCGCGGCAGGCGGTGAGCGTGGCTCTGTCCGATGCCGATCTCGCGGTAGTCGCAGCCGCCACCGATCTCCTCAAAGCCATGCCGGGCGCGGCTTGCGACGCCCTCATCGAACTATTGGACAGCGAGAATCCGGCGACAGTGGCGGCGGCTGTTGATATCCTCGGCAGCGCCCGCTATCGACCAGCCCTGGGCGCTTTGGGTCAGCTAGTAGAGGACGCGCGCCTGGCGGAGAATCACGGACTGAGCATCGGCCAGCTGGCGCGTCAAGCGCGCCGGGCAATCGAATCGGACCCGCCGCCCGGCGATTCCGTTCGTACTGCGCCCGCCGCTGCGTCTGAATCGGCGGGCGACGGCGTGTCGAACGCATTCAGCGACGAAGAAAAGATAAGCCGCACCTTGCGAGTATTGCGCGATGACGATTGGGGCCGCACGCAGAAAGCGGCCAAATTCCTGCGCAAATTCGCGCGGCACCTGCGCGGCGCCGAGAGCCCGCAAGTCTTGGAATTGCTCTGCGACGCGCTGCAAGACGAAAACTGGAGCGTGCGCTGGGCGGCTGCCGAAGCGCTGGCTGTGCTGAGGAATGGAGCCGCGATTCCCGCCCTGGCCGCCTGCCTGAACGACAGGAGCTGGATTGTACAAGTGGCTGTCCTCCGCGCTTTGGATGAGCTTGGCGCCAAGGGGCTGGCGAGCAAGACGTCGCCCTTGCTTCAGAGCGCTCGCCAAGCCGTCCGTGAGGCCGCCGCGGAAGCCTTGGGCGAAATGGGCGACCGGCGCGCGATCCCGGCGCTCGCCGCATCGCTAAAGGTTGACGCGGATGAATTTGTTCGCTTGGCCGCCCTCAAAGCGATATGCCAGATAGAGCCTGGCAGCGCGCGCCCGCACCTGGAGCTTGCGCTCAGCGACAGCAGCGTTCACTTGCGTTGGTTTGCGCTGCAGCAACTGTCGCCTGAGATGAACGAGTCGGACTTGCCGATCTTGAAGCAACTGCTTGACGACTATGAAAAGCCCGCCTGGGAGAAGGAATCGCTGCATGAGCTCGCCGTCGCGACGCTGCGGCGCATTGACAGCCCTGAATGCCGGGCTTTGCTCGCTGCGGCAGCGCTGGCGGGAAGTCGGATTGACGCATGAAGATCTTCGTCAGCTACGCGCGGGTCGATAAACCCTACTGCGTCCGCATTATTGAGACCCTGCACGCGCACGATGTTTGGTATGACCAGCGTCTCTATGCCGGGCAAGACTGGTGGAAAGAGATTCTGCGCCGCCTGGATTGGTGCGATGTCTTCCTGTATCTGCTCTCGCCGGAAGCCGTCGCCTCGCTCTACTGTCGGCGTGAACTGGAGATTGCGCTGCGACTGAAACGCGATGTCATACCAGTGCTGATCAACCGCGAGACAGTTCTGCCCGAGAATATGAAAGACTGGCAATACATCGATCTTTGCGACAGCTTGACCGTGGAAAACGTCTCGCATCTGCTGAACGCAATCCTGCTGGTGGAACGGCAGCGCTCCAACAAACCGCCCGCTCTGGGCGCCGCCGCTGACCCGGCCGAAAGCAATCCGGTCGCCAGCGCCAATCCCATCGAGTTGATAAGCAGCGCCGTACGCGCCCTGGAAAATGGCGCTTATGACAATGCTATCCTGCTGCTGAATCAAGCGAAAGCCAGCGGCTATCAGTCGCGCTTCGTCAGCTTGGACAAGCTGCTTCGCATCGCCGAAGGCGCCGTTGCCGACCGCAGCGAAACCCGCGAAGTCCAGCGCGAATACCAGCACATCGTCGCGCTTTTCAAGTTCGATAGCACGCGCAGCATGGCTTGCGAAGCCCTGGCTGAATTCAGGAAAGAATTCGGCGATTACGATCCGCAGGGATTGCGCGGACTCTGCGAGAATGGCGAGACATTCCGACGCTCGCTGGGAAACGGTTCGGTCAGCGCGTCAGACGCGCCAGGCGCCAGTCGAGGCGCCGCGAAATCGAACGTTAGAGCCGCGAGTCAAAAGCTAGGCGCGCCAGCTCTGATTCAAGGTCGAAGCCAATCGGCCGCCAGACGGGAAACGCAGCAGGCATTTTCCAGCGAAGTCACGGCTGAAGCGACCGCGGAAGGCGAGCCGAGCGAGGCCGCGCTCAGCACGAAAGATGTCCTGCCTATGCTACAATGGTGTGACGTTCCCCACGGAATTGTCACGATTTCGAGTATCGTTGGCGCGGATGAGGACTTTGGTGAAGTTTGCGAGCAGGTAGACAACTTCGTGATGAGCAAGTATCCGGTGACCAATGGGCAGTTCGCTATCTTCGCGAAGGCGGCCGATGGCTATCGGAATCCGCGCTGGTGGACTTTCTCGGATCATGCCCGGCGCTGGTTCAAGCTGGGCAAGGGCGTCGCCGAGCCCCGCTTCAAAGGCGACGATTTGCCGCGGGAAAACGTAAACTGGTACGAAGCGATGGCTTTCGCAAATTGGCTGGGCAACCTGCTGCAGATGAAGATCGCCTTGCCGACGCTCGCGCAATGGCAGCGCGCCGCCAAAGGCGACGATGATCGCTACTTTCCCTGGGGCGATGAATATGATGAAGAGCATTGCAACACGCTCGAAACGGGACTGAAGACAACGACGCGCGTCGATCGATATCACAAGGGCGTCGCCCCTTACGGAATGTATGATATGGCGGGCAATGTTTGGGAATGGACGCTGAATACAGCCGCCGCCAGCGATGAGGGACGCGACCTCCGCCGCGCCGTTGTAGGCGGCAGCTTCGTCAGCCCCTGCGACCGCGCGCAAACATCATTCCGCTACTATCTCGATCCGCGCGTGCGCTATTCGTCAATCGGCATCCGGCTTGTCGGCTTGACTTAGACGCAAATGATATTCAGAGCGCAACAGCAGTTCGAACCTGGTGAAGGGATTGACCTGATGAATTCAAACGAAGGCGAGCGGCTGGAGCGACTGCAGCGGCGACCCGACATCAACATCGACATTGATCACTTGTCGGTGACCGGACATGTCGTGTTTGCCGGTCGGGACGGTCAGGTCAAAGTGCAAACGGGCGGCGACGTCGCGCAGCACACGAACCAGACGGTCACAGTTGGCGGCGTAGAAACGACGCCGCAGGAACTCGACATGATGCTGCAGTGCATTCGCGGAGTGGAGAGCGCCATCCAAAAGGAGAACCTGGCTAGCGAAAACCGCGAGGCGGCCATGCATGACCTGCAAACGGTGGAGGCGCAACTAACTACCAGTCGCAAGCCCAATCCGCGCATTCTCATGCGAGCCGCGAAGTCCTTGCTCCGTTTTTCGCCCGCCTTGACCGCCGCCGCCTTGACGCTCTTTGACCAGCCGCTGGTTGGCGCCATTCTCGCAAGCGTCGGCGAAGTCGCCATCAATTTTCAGGAGGCGATCGCCGGCCAACGAGCGGCCAAGAAAATCTAGCGCTGGCCATATCGTGAAAGCCTTCCCGGCTTGGCGGCGGTCATCAATTGTCGCCGGGAAAACAGCAGGCGCCCAACCCAAAACGGCGTCGATTTCAGTCGGCATTGACCAATGAATACGAAGCGCCAAGCTCAACACAATTCGGCAAATGCGATCACGGCGCCCGCGCCTGCTTCACTCAGCCAATCGCTGATTGCGACGCCCGCGGCTTGGCGCGGCTTTGTACAGAAGAATTGGGCGGAGCTCAAGCGGCAAGCCGATCAGGCGGCTCTCGATTCGCCCTACCAGAAACTGGTCATGATGGTCTTCACGCCGGTCATGCCCAACCCGACGACCAAGCTCACGCTGCTGCGCCGACTTCTCAATAAGTTCCGCTACTGCGCGGCGCTGAACAAGCGTTTGACCGAAATCTACCGCGACCGAAATTATACGCGCAGCGCCGAAGATCTAGCCAGCAAGGACCTGCTGCCAGACAGACTGGACACCGACGAACTGATCGGTCTGGATTGGCTGATTGTAGCCACCGGCGGATTGGACGGTTCAGCCAATCAAGGCAAACAAGCGATATTATTCGCGCGCAATCTACTGGAGGCGATGCGCGAACAGCGCGACTATCCGTCAGCGGTGCGCGTCCAGGCGGGCAGCATTTCAGCCGGCGGTCATGTCATCTTCGCCGGGCAGGATGTCAATATTGTCGCCGAGCATTATCACGGCAATAAATCGGCGCTGAAAGCCTACCTGGCCGCCGTGCGCTCGGAGTGGAATATCCCGACCACAACCATTCACCCCGCGTCGCAGCACTACTCGCCGACCATGCTTCATCAGCTCTATACGCCGGGCGACATCTGGACAGACCAGCGGCAATTCCACAACGTTGGCGACGAGGAACTGAACGCGCGCCGCTACCAGGCGATTGAACGAGACATGGGCTACGTGCGCGAGTCGGTTCTGGAGGTCGTCTCGGCGAATCCGCGCATCGTCATCACCGGCGCCGCTGGCACGGGCAAAAGCTCGCTGTGCCGTTTCATCGTGACCGCCCTCGCTTACGCCTGCGATCCGCGCGCCGAGCGGCAGGACAAGGTCAAGGGCTTGGACATGCTGGGCGCCTCCTGGATCCACGGTCCCATCCTGCCCATATACGTGAGCTTGCGCGACTTCGCCAATACAGCCGACCTCTTTCCGCAATCGCTGAACGCCGCCTCCGCCGCGCATCTGCTGAATTACGTGAAGAGCGCGACCGGCAATCTAGCGGACCATTTGGAGGCTTATCTGACCCAAGCCGATGCGCCAACGCACGGCAGCCTGCTCGTGCTCGATGGGCTGGACGAGGTGTATGAGGATGAGGACCGCATCATCCTGCAGCGCATAATCGAAAACTGGGCTGACCGCTTCCCCAACTGCCGCATCCTGGTTACCAGCCGCACCTACGCCTATCGCTATGACTCGCGCTGGCGCCTCTCCGAGCGCTTCGCCTCGGCCGAGCTGGCGCCCTTCACCTGGGCGCAGGTCAAGACCTATATCGAACGCTGGTACGCCAATGTCGCCGAGACGCGCCCCAGTGTGCTCGGAGGACACGTCGCCGCCGCCAGGCAGGGCGCCTTGATGGCGGCCGACCTCAACAAAGCCATTCGCGAGAACCGCGCGCTATGGCCCCTGGCGCGCCAACCGCTTATGCTAGCGCTCTTGACGATGATTCATGAAGACTATAAGCAACTGCCAGACAAGCGCGCCGAACTCTATGAGCATACCGTTGAGCTGCTGGATCGCTGGAATATCCCGTCGCCGGCCGACAAGCTGCACGAGAAGCTGGCCGGCATCAATCTCGACCGCATGCGGGCGGCGCTGAAGCTGATCGCCTTTGAATTGCATTCGGAGCAGCAGTCGTATCAACGCTATCCCACCATCATCCAGCGAGCGCGCCTGCTTGACAAACTCATCGAGCAGCAGTCGATGGGCGGCGGGCTGGGCGCCGGCATCGAAGACGTGCTCGAATACCTGGCGACGCGCAATGGCATCCTGGTATCCGACGCGCCGAATTTGTACCGCTTCCCCCATTTGACGATCCAGGAATATCTGGCCGCCTGCGCCTTGATTGAATTCTACGATGAATGCGATATGCCCTCGGATTTGCGGGCGGCGAGCGCGGAAGGCTGGACCTTTCCGGAGAATGTCGTCGCCCTGCTCTCTCACGATTACGCGCGCTGGCGCAATGTCGTGCTCTTCGCTGGCGCCATCATCGCCGCTGGCAAATGGCAAGACATGCGCTGGCAGCTGATCGAAGAATTGCTGCCGGCCAGTTTGAATGGTCCGCTATCGGAACAGGCGCTGCATTGCATCAGCGTGGCCGCCGAGATCTGGGGCGAGAGCTGGCTGAAGTCGCGCACGCGCAGCCAACTCGTCATTGAGACGCATTTGGCGCGCAGCCTGCGTCACATCCACGGCGACGAGCGGATCGACGCGCCCGAGCGCGCCAACAACTACGCCGTGCTTTCGCTGCTGGCGCGCAGCCAAAAGTCACGCGCCTGATATTGATGTCGTCGAAAGGAGCTATCGTGGCAACCCTCCGAATCGCTACGCTGATCTTCATCGCCATCGCGTTCAGGCTGACGCAAGCGCAAGAGCCGGAAACGGAAGTCCTTATCTCACGCGCGGCCGGACCGAGCGCCGCCGCCTTCCAGCTGACGGCGGTCGCCGCTGGCTTCGATCGTCCGCTTTATGTGACGCATGCCGGCGACGAAAGCAATCGTCTGTTCGTGCTTGAGCAGACGGGCAAGGTCTGGATCATTGACGATGACGAGCGCGCGCCAGTTCCCTTCATCGATGTATCCGACTTGATTTCACCTTCGGCTGACCGGCCCTATAGCGAACAGGGATTGCTGGGTTTAGCCTTTCATCCAGAATACGAGAGCAATGGCTTATTCTTCCTCAGTTATACCGACCGTGGCGGCAGCAGCGTGATCGCCCGCTATGAGGTTTCCTCAGACGAGCCCGATGTCGCCGATGCCGAAAGCGGTGAAATCATCTTCCGGCTGGCGCAGCCCTACGCCAACCACAACGGGGGCCATATTGAATTTGGTCCCGATGGATATCTTTACTTCGCGCTGGGCGATGGCGGCGCCGCCAATGATCCGCTGGGGGCGGGGCAGAATCGGCAGTTGCTTTTGGGCTCGATCTTGAGAATTGATGTAGATGTCGAGTCCGGCTATGCCATACCGCCCGACAATCCCTTCCTAGGCGATCCCGCCGCTCTCGCTGAAATCTGGTCCTACGGATTGCGCAATGTCTGGCGCTTTAATTTCGACCGGCTGACAGGCGACATGTATATGGCCGATGTCGGGCAGAACCAATGGGAAGAGGTTAATTTTCAGCCGGCGAACAGCGCGGGCGGCGAGAACTACGGCTGGAATGTTTGGGAGGGCAAGCACATTTTCGCTGGCGGCAACGCGCCCAACCACGTCCCGCCCATATTCGAGTACAGCCATGCGCTCGGCTGTTCGGTCACGGGCGGGGTCGTTTACCGGGGCGCAGCCATCCCGGACTTGGAAGCTGTTTATCTCTTCGGCGATTACTGCAGCGGGCGGATTTGGGGGGCTTGGCGCGATGACGCGCTCAATTGGCGCGCGGACGAACTGTTGAATACAAACATGGCGATCAGCAGTTTCGGCGAGGATAAAGCGGGCGAGATTTACGTCATTGATTACAGCGGGACACTGTATCGATTCGATCCGGCCGACGATTAAGCCACCGCAGGCGTCTCATTCGTATTGGTGATGCCGGCTCGCGTGCGCTTGTATTGCGCTATTAGAGTTTTGATTTGCAATTCAATCGGGTGATAGCGCTTCATCACCTGCTTGCCTTCCGTCTGCAGCTGCAGAATCCTCGTTTCCGTTTTGCGCAAGTTGGACTCCAACTTGTAATCGCGGTTCTTCCAGTCGATATAGGCGAGCGGCACGAGCAGAATGCAGAACGCGCCCAAGCCGTACATGATCGAAGCGTAATCCTGCTCCCCGGTATACTGAAAGTAGAAGCCGACCGCGCCGCTGGCCAGCACCAGCATAACATGCAGGATCATCCGCCGCGCAAAAGCGCCGCGCGCCTGACGCCGTTCCAGCCTGCGCTGCAGCTTATCGCGCTGCCCACGCAGTTCTTGCAGCTCGCCACGAATGCTTTCGACGCGTTCGCGCAGCGGCTGTCCCTCTTCAATGAAACTGTCCAGCCGGTTCTTTATCAAGCGCGCGGATTCCCAGGTGTCCATCATCCGGCTGTAATGAACCTCCAAGGCTTTGATCTGTAATTCCAGCGGCTGATAACTCTGCCGGTATTGAAGCCCTTCCTGCTTCAGTTCCACAATCCGCGCTTCAAGCCGTCGCTGATTTCGGGCGCTGCGAGTGCGCGGGCTCTTCCAATTGCCAATGACGATGGGTATCAACACAGCGCAGGCGACCGCCAAACCAATGGCGACCAGGCTGAAGTCTCGATTAGAATTCCAGTAGTAGTAGCCGACGGTCCCGCTCGCGGCAGTCAAGATCACCAGCAGCCCGATGCGCCGCAAGACAAATGAGCGTTTCTGGCGGCTCTCGATGCGCGCCTGCGCCTTCTCATGCTTCGCCGCCAGCGCTTCCAGCTCGCTGCGAAACCTGTTCAGTTGCTCGCGCGCCGGCTGCCCTTTCAGGCGCAGCGCATCAAGCCGCCGCTTGAATTGCTGAATATGGAGCCACTCGTCATGCTGCTCTTGACTCCCGACGAACCACTCGCCAGTCTCTTCATCGCCGAAAATGAAGCGCCCGAAATCAAAACTGTAAGGCAAGGGCTTGCCCGTACTTAGGCTGCGTTCCAAATCGCTGACCTCATCTACCAATTGCTCATGCAGCAGCAGCAGCAGATGAAAGGGCGCGGCGCGGCGTCGGGCCTCTTCGGCGCCAAGCCCGTGATCTTCGGCGCCCAGGCTATCCCGATGAAGGGTAAGCTCGGTACGCGCGCGGCCTAATTCTTGGCGGACGCGCCGGATTCCGGCCGCGCGATCGCGCGTGCTGAGATGTGGCTGAAACAAGCGCGTAACGCCGATCGCGTGCATATCGTCCAGATAATCTTGCAGGCTTGGCTTTTCCATCATCGGGCAATCTCGCCGACGTGTATTGCGGACAAACACAAATACAAGGGACTAGCAGTAGCTGCTGAGTCTTGGTCATTATAGCATAGGCATAGGTTGACAACTGAAAATCAGATGCCGCTGAACTTCTCTGGCGCAGCGAGCAAGGAGGTTTGGCATGACTGCCCGCGCGCTCTACCCTCTGAAGCTGCGTCCCGCTTTGCGCGTCAAGGTTTGGGGCGGCCGCCGGCTGGAACAACTGATGCGCAAGCGGCTGCCGACGGCCGAACCCTACGGCGAATCCTGGGAGCTGCATGATTCGGCGATGGTCGTAAATGGTCCGCTGCAGGGCGCCAGTCTGGGCGAGCTTGCGCGCCGATTCGGGGCGGAGCTTCTCGGCTGCGCTCCAAACCCCGACGCTGGCGTCCCGCTTTTGGCAAAGCTGATAGACGCGACTGATTGGCTCTCGATTCAGGCGCATCCAAACGATGAGCAAGCGCAAGCGCTCGAAGGCGAAGCCCGCGGCAAAACCGAAGCCTGGGTCGTTCTGCACGCGGATGAGGGCGCGCGCCTTGTGATCGGCTTGCAGCCCGGCACGACGCGCGATCAAATGGCGGAGGCCATCGGCCGCAACCAGCTGGAGGCGCTGCTGATCTTCGCCGAGGTCGCGACTGGCGATGTCCTGCAAATCCCGGCGAATACCGTGCACGCGCTGGGTCCTGGTCTCTTGATCTACGAAATCCAGCAGGCGAGCGATACCACCTACCGCTTGTACGATTGGGGCCGAGTGGACCTCGATGGGCAGCCGCGCGAGCTGCATATCGAAAAGGGATTACGGGTCGCCAACCTGGCATCGCTGCCTCGAATTGAGCGGCCCGATACCGACCTGCTGGTCGAAAGCGAATACTTCCGCGCCTGGCGCCACGAGCTTGCCGGCGGCGCGCTGGACATCCCGACCTATGGGCGCTTTCAGTCTCTGACCTGCATTGCGGGCGAGGCGCGCGTATCGGCCGCAAGTGGAGAGATTACGCTCGAAACGGGTGAGAGCGGCATGGTTCCGGCTTGTATCCCCGCGTTTGCCATTGGTGGGCAGGGCGTGGTGCTGCGCGCCTGCCAGCCCTAGCGCGTCGCCAATAGCCAATTACAAAATGTTTACACTCCTCTGACACGCTTCTGACATCGTCATTAGACAATGATGGTGGGTTGAACATGATCGGGGAGGTCTTATGGATTTCAGCCGCTACACCAATCGAGCGCAGAACGCCCTGCTCAGGGCGCAGAGCATCGCCGGCGAGCATCATCATGCAGCGATAGAGCCGGTCCACGTATTTCTCGGGCTCATGGAGCAGGAGGACGGCTTGGCGCCGCGCATCATACAGAAGATCGGCGCGATTCCCGCGGCGATTCATGCGGCTTTGGAAGCCAGCCTGAGCAGCCTGCCGCGGGCCAGCCAGCCCGCAGCGAGCCTGCAGATCGGACGAGAGGCGCTGGCGGTATTCAGCCAGGCGGAAAAAGAAGCGAAAGCAATGCGCGATGAATACACCAGCACCGAACACCTCTTGCTGGCGCTGGCCAAAAGCAAGGCGATGAGCGCGCTCCTGCGCGAAAACGGCGTGACATACGACGACATCTTGCGGGCGCTGCAAGCCATCCGCGGCCGCCAGCGCATCACCGGGCAGGATCCGGAATCCACCTACGAAAGCCTGACCAAGTTCGGGCGCGACCTCACCGCCGACGCGCGCCAAGGCAAGCTCGACCCGGTCATCGGCCGCGATGAAGAGATTCGGCGCGTCATCCATGTCATCAGCCGGCGCACCAAGAACAATCCGGTGCTGATCGGGGAAGCCGGCGTCGGCAAGACCGCGATCGCCGAAGGCTTGGCGCAGCGCCTGGTCAATGGCGATGTGCCCGAAGGCTTGAAGGACAAAAAGATCATCGCGCTGGATATGGCGGCGCTGGTCGCGGGCAGCAAGTTCCGCGGCGAATTTGAAGAGCGATTGCAAGCGGTCTTGAAGGAGATTGCTGAAAGCGACGGCGAGATCATCCTATTCATCGACGAGCTGCACAATATCGTCGGCGCCGGGCGCGCTGAAGGGTCGATGGACGCGGGCAACATGCTCAAGCCGATGCTGGCGCGCGGCGAACTGCGTATGATTGGCGCTACGACGCTGGATGAATATCGCGGGCACATCGAAAAAGACGCCGCCCTCGAGCGCCGCTTTCAGCCGATCTTCGTCGACGAGCCCACAGTCGAAGACACGATAAGCATCCTGCGCGGGCTGAAAGAGCGCTATGAGTTGCATCATGGCGTGCGCATTCAGGACGGCGCGGTCATCGCGGCCGCGGCTCTGAGCCAGCGCTATCTGCCCGATCGTCAACTGCCCGACAAAGCGATCGACCTCATCGACGAAGCAGCCGCTCACCTGAAAATGGAGATCGACAGCAAGCCGGTTCAGTTGGATGCGCGCGAGCGGCATATCATGCAGTTGGAAATCGAACGAGCCGCCCTGAGCAAAGAAAAAGATGACGCGTCAAAACGCCGCCTGGATGACATTGATGCCGAGCTGGCTGACGCGCAAGAAGAACTCAAGGGATTGCTGGCTGTCTGGCAGCATGAAAAGGATGCTATTCAGGCGCTGTCGAGCATCAAGGCGGAAATCGACGAGGCGCGCCTACAGTTGGAACGCGCGGAACGACATGCGAATTTGGAGGAAGCAGCGCGCCTGCGCTACGGCGTGCTGCCGGAGCTGGAAAAATCGCTGCGCGAGCGCGAAGCGTCCCTCGATGACATGCGGCTCAACGGCGCGCTCATGCTCAAGGAAGAGGTGGATGCGGACGAAGTCGCCGGCATCGTCAGCCGTTGGACGGGCATACCCGTAGCGCGCATGCTGGAAGGAGAAATCGAAAAGCTGCTGCGTATGGAGGAGCGCCTGCATGAGCGCGTCATCGGCCAGGACGATGCCGTCAACGCCGTATCCGCCGCTGTAAGACGCAGCCGCGCCGGTCTGCAAGATCCAAACCGACCGATTGGCGCCTTCCTGTTCTTGGGTCCGACCGGGGTCGGCAAGACCGAGATGGCGCGCTCGCTGGCCCAATTTCTCTTCGATGATGAAAACGCGATGGCGCGCATCGACATGAGCGAATATGGCGAAAAGCATAGCATCGCCCGGCTAATCGGCGCGCCGCCCGGCTATGTCGGTTATGAAGAAGGCGGGCAACTGACGGAAGCCATAAGACGGCGTCCGTACAGCGTGCTGCTATTCGACGAAATCGAAAAAGCCCATCCCGATGTCTTCAACATTTTCCTGCAAGTCTTTGACGATGGACGCTTAACCGATGGGCAGGGCCGCACCGTTAATTTCACCAACAGCGTGATCATCATGACAAGCAATATCGGGAGCGCCTTGCTGAAGCAGATGGGCGAAGCGGTCGACGCAGCTGCGCGGCGCCAAGCCATCATGACCGAGCTGGACCGGCATTTTAAGCCCGAATTCCTCAATCGTCTCGATGATATCATCGTCTTCCATAGTCTGACCCGCGAGCACATCGTCCGCATCGTCGACCTGCAACTGGAGCAATTGGGACATATCCTCGCCGAGCGTCGGATCACGTTTGAGTTGAGCGACGCGGCCAAGTCGCACCTGGCGGCACAGGGCTGGGATCCGGTATATGGCGCCCGTCCTTTGAAGCGCGCGATACAGCGGGATCTGCAGGATCCCCTGGCTATGGCGCTCCTGGAGGGGACGATACGCGAAGGCGAGCACGTCATGGTCGCTGTCGCCGAGGATGGCTCGCGGCTGTCGTTTCAAGCCTTGGAAATAGAAGACGCGGCCGCCTAAATCGCAGCAAGAGACCGACGGAAAGGGGCGGAGAAAGCCCCTTTACCTATTCTTCGGGCGGGGGAACGGGCAAGTCGCCTTCGGCCGTATCCTTCCATTTCTCGCCTTCGTCGACCAGCATCACCGGAATGCCGTCCCGAATCGGATATTTGTAGCCGCTGTCAGCGCAAACCAGCCAGCAGTCCCGCACCAGTCGCAGCCGGCCCGGGTCATCGCCTTTGTCCGTGTAATGCACGGCCACCGGACAGCGGAGAATCTCCATCAGTTCGTCAGATACAACAGCCATCTCAACACCCTCGCGCTTGCCTTTTGCCTACCGCCGTCAGTATAGCCTCGCCGTCTGGGCGCGTCAATTCGCTCGGCATTCCGGCAGCGGCGACAGTACGGTCACGCGCCCAGCGCCAATGAACTAGTGGACGCGGTATTGCTGATGGGCGTCAAATCGCCGAACCTTGGCTGGTCACTCAAATTCTTATCTGACCCAACGAATCAGGATCTCTGGTGGTGGTAGAGCGCTTGCCTCCAATCCCATTCGGTGGGGCTAGCGCCTAATCGCATCCTGATTTACCCTCAAGGATGTGACAAGGAAAATCTGGCTTCTCCAACGAAGAACTGCGGATGCGTCGACGAAGGGCGCGTCCGCTCGTAATCAAGGGAATTTTGGGCGCGCCTCGCGGCTGCTTTGCATTGCGAGCATCGTCGTTATTCTGCTCGCGAGCATCCCGTCCAGCGCGCAGGCGCCGGCTGTGCCCACCACCGCGCCCGGTTCTCTCGTTGACGCTGATGATTACATCCGCTCCGACCGGCTCGGCATCACCTTTATCAGCTTTATCGATGACAATTTGGGGGCGGAGCGCTACCGCAAGGCGCTGATTCTGGGCGCGGGCTGGAATCGCTGGCCCCTGTATTGGGATCGCGTCGAGAGGCAGCCGGGCAAATACGATTGGTCGGCTTACGACCGGCTGGTCGCGGCTGATATTCGCAATGGACTGCGAACCAACGCCATACTCCTGGGCCGGCCCGCCTTCTGGCAAGACGGGGACAGCATCGCCAATCTATTCGCGCCCATCTTCGCCGATGGCAGCGATAGCGCTGACGCCGATACGGCCATCAATCTGGATAATCCCTGGGCGCAATATGTGCATTATGCGGTTACGCGATACAAGCCTGGCGGCGTCTTGGCGCAGCACAATTATTTCAGCGCCGGCCAAGGCATTCGCGCATGGGAAGTATGGAACGAGCCCGATGTCGCGCAGTTCTGGAATGGCGGCAGCCAAGCCTACGCCCGCCTCTTGAAAGTCGCCGCTATCGTGATTAAGACGGTCGACCCCGAAGCCAAGGTCATATTCGGCGGCTTGCTCTACGCAACGAATCCAGCTTTCCTGTCGCGGACGCTGCGGCAATTTCAAAATGATCCGCTGCGCTTTCAATACAATTGGTTCGTCGATATCGTGGCCGTTCACAGTTACGACGACCCCTGGCGCAGCGGCTGGCTGACGAAAGTGGTGGGCGACACGCTAAAAGAATACGATCTGACGCGGCCCGTGTGGGTGAACGAAACGGGGGTATCCGTCTGGAACGATTATCCGGGACCCGTCTGGGCATTCAGCCCGGACAAGCGCAATCGACTCGCCACCGGGCAACAGCAGGCGAACTTTCTCGTCATGAGCGCGGCCTACGCCTGGTCAAAAAGCGCGGAGGTCGTCTTTTATCATCAGCTCTTTGACGACTGCGGGAATTACCCAGCCGGCACAGATTTCCCGCCGCACCATGGCGAGTTGTGCGCGGACGGCGCCTGTTTCGGCGACGCCTTCGGCCTTTACCGCAATCCGCGCGACGCCGACTGTTTCAGCCAGCATCCGCTCGCCAATACACCGCGACCCGTCGCCCAAGCCTTTCGGCTGCTCGCCGAGGTATTTGGCAAGCAATCCTTCCTTTCGCTGAGCCACGTTGGCTTAAACGACGCCGTCACCGCCATCGCTTTTAGGCGATCCAACGGCCAGCGCATCACGGTGCTTTGGAACAATACAGCGGCGCCTCAATCGCACACTTTCCGGGCGGCGGGCGCCGCCGCAACAGTATACTTCTTAAACGGTGAAGAGGAGACATTGCCCGCCGTCAACGGCAAGTACACGGTTGATCTCAGGCCGGCCACCGACTACAGCTTTCCCGATTTGGAAAGCGGGCGAAGCAGCGCAATCGGCGGCGAGCCGATTATCCTCGTGGAATCGCCGCGATCATGAATGACATTCGCGGGTTGTTTCACTGCGCGCAGGTCCCGCTTGCGATAGCTTGGTTCAAACAAGTGACGGCTTCATGACTTCCAAACGCTTCTTTTTCATCATATTCAGCATCGCCGTCAGCGCCGGTTCGCTCGTCCTGATCTTGCAAGTCGTGCCGCTAGGCGATGTCATTCAAAGCATGCGGCGCGCCGACGCGGGATATCTGCTGCTCGCGCTGATCTGTGTGGCGCTGGCTTTGCTCACAAGAGGCATCCGCTGGTGGGATCTGCTGAATCGCCGTCTGTCGCTGCTGGACGCGACTCACATGGTGAACGTGATGTTCCTCGGCAATCAACTGCCGTTGCGGATGGGCGAAGTCGCGCGAGGCGTGCTGGCGACGCGGCGCGGCGTGCCCTTGGTCACTTCGGGCACCAGCATCCTGGTGGAGCGCCTCATCGACGTACTGGTTCTAGTTCTTCTGATCGCGGCTACTGTCAACGTCATTCCCTCGGCCGCGAGCGATCTTACCGACAGCGCGCCGCTCTTGGGTCTGCTCGCGCTCATTGGATTCCTCATGCTGCTTTCTTTCGCCCATGCGCCTGGCTTCGCCTTTCGTCTGCTCGACTGGCTGCTGAAGGCGGCGCCCGTCCTTGAGCGGCTGCCGCTGCGAACGATGCTGAGCCACATTTTGGATGGCGTGCGGCCGCTCACCAATCTGCGCACGCTGGCGATGACGGCGATTTGGACGTCGCTCGCCTGGGGCTGCGCCTTCGCAACATTTTATTTCGCGCATCTGGCGCTCGGCATCCGTGTGGATTATACGATTAGCGTACCATTGGGGATCGCCCTAAGCGCGCTTAGCATCGCCTTTCCTGTCAGCATTGCCGCATTAGGTCCCTTTGAGGTCGCCATTCTGGTCAGCGGTCGAGTCGCGGGCATGAGCGATGTGGAAGCCTTAGCGCTGGGATTTCTGCTGCACGGCATAACGGTATGCAGTTACATCGTTTGGGGCACGATCGGGCTGTTGGCGCTGGGCGCGTCGCCGGGCACGGCATTTTCCGCCGGCGGATCGAAAGGATCGGACAGTTCTTAGTTCCGGGTAAGAAACTCGTGAACCAGCGACTGAAAGTGATGGACGCCGTTCTCGCGCAATACTGAAAAGCGCCCGCGATCATAAGCCTTCGACCGCAGCCCTTTCTGCACCCATTCGCAGATTTCGATATCTTCCTGCTGTATCTCGTCGCTGAAGGCGATGATCTGTTGCATGCTTTCCCAGCCCTCGCCCGTCCCCGGCGCTTCAAAGTACCATTCAAAGATGGTCAACGTTTTGTCATGGCTGATTGGAATGATGATGTTGATCGATGTGTTATCGAGATAAACGTTCAGCATCACGTTAGGAAACATCCAATAGGGGATTACATACTTTGATACCCAAGCCGGCTCAATCCTGAGACTTCTCCCTTTCGAACCGCCATTTTCCGCGCTTCTTAGGCTTGGTATTCAGCACCGCCCGGGCGATGTTCTCCGGTGTATCGGGGATAAGTTCCGGCATCTTTAGCGGTGGGCGGCCGCGAGGGCGCTTGGGGGGATCAAGCTTAGGCTGCTTGGAGCTTTCCATCGGGATTTACCTCATATCACGTCATGCGATAGTATCGCATACTATCAATTGTGGCAAAGCCTTGTTGCCTGCTATTCTACAGCTTCTTCAGCCCTGATCTGCTCCGCCATCTTCAAGAGCACAGATACTTCTATCCGTAACGCTCCCGCCAATTTCTCTATCACGCGCAACGTTGGTGACTTCTGCCCATTCTCGATATGGCTGATGTATACCCAATGCACCCCTGAACGTTCACTAAGCGCTTCCTGAGAAAGTTCAAGCTCCCGGCGCCGACTCCGGATCGCGCAGCCAAATGGCTTCCCAAGGTGTCCCATGGTCGGATTTTGCGCCGCCGATGGGGAGATTGCCTTAACCTATTGGTTAAAGTGTGTGATATGCGTTACAGTCTGGGGAAGGTTCCCCAGGGCGGTCTATGAGTTGGCCACTCCACCGCCCCGAGGAACTGAAGCGCGGAGAGCGGCGTGTTCCCATTTCTGGGGCATGTCACCCTTCGCGCGCAATATCCTAATCGCTATTCGATTATCCGCAAGGGCGGATTTGGAGGGATAGATGTGAGTGCAGAACTGAATCCAGGTCAAAGGTCGATCGGGGATGCGTATGGCATTTCTACCACCGCGAGCCGCAACAGACCTGGAGACGCTGATAGCAAGCACAATGTAGGAGATATGGTTGGCAACACCATGGGCGCCACCCAACCCGCGCGTCTTGACGTGAATCACCCATCGGCGCCATGGCCCACGTGGAAGGATAGGGAGGCTATAGTGATGAGAAATGCGACGAACAACTCCAAAAAGGAGACGGATGTAACTGTCGAAAGTGGCTTTAAGTTCGGGATTGGCTTTAGTTGCGCGACTGTGGTTTTCTTTCTGATTTTCCTAGCGTTCTTGGCCTTAGGAGGCATGCTTTTACTCCAAGAATTTGTCCAAAGTTTCTACACGTCAATTGGTGGGTAGGATATAAGGGGTTCATTATGGAACTGGGCCCTCTCTGCTTAACGCTTTTCATCATCTTAATGGTGGTAGGTGCTGCACACCTCGTTGCTTACGCCAAGCCCGCGCCGGATAGACCGCTCACTCTGCGATATGCCGAAAACTACCCCCTGACCGCATCCTGCTAGAAAGGCTCGATCAACTGCCGTCGATAGGCTGAGCAGCATTTTGCCCCTAGCCTTTTCCAATCCGTCGTCGGTAGGATACAAGCATCGAAATAACGCAGAACCCCGCTCGTAGGACAGCGGGGTTCGGAATTGCGTTTATACCATTGAAGGAGTTACCATCATGGTATCACCTCTTTTTGCCGTGCACAACCGCCAATTCGCGGAAATGGCGAAGCAGTTCGTACAGGAGCAGGAAGCCTACTTCAAGACAGAAATCATAAGCATTGGCCTCTCGCCAGCGTCATCACAAGCATCGCCAAAGTGCGTAAACTGCGGCGCTCCCATCCTGGAAAGCGAAGAGGTCTGTGGCCCTGGTTGTGCCCGGGCATTCTACGGGTATTAGCGAATCAAGTCCTGATACCGTAGCCGCTTGCCCTCGGCGCCACGAACCACATTCGCCATCTGCGCTTCGGTATCCAGTGGCCGGTCATTGTGCCGGCCTTGGAATTCGCCAATGTACCGAGACAGGTGCTTCGGACTGATGTGGTGGAAAGTTCCTGTATAGCCGCGCTTGAGCATGGACCAGAAGCTCTCCATGCCGTTTGTGTGCGCTTGCTCGCGGACATACTCGCCAACTGAGTGCTGGACTGTTTCGTGTTTGCGCGGGATTCCGAGATACGCTCGCGCTTCGTCTGTGTAGACGATTGTGTCGTCTGTGGTGTTGTCAGTCACGAAGCCCTGCAGGGTTTTGCGGTCAGTCGCTTCAATGACTTGCGCGGTCACTTTCTTGGAGCCTCGCTCTTTCATGCCGACAACGGCGGTCTTGCCTACAGTGCCGCGTCCTTTTAGCTGTTCGCGTTTCCAAGCGCGCATGTTCTTCCGCTTGCCGCCGAAGTAGCTTTCATCGACTTCGACCGCGCCGTCAAATGCGTCTGGCGAGTCTTCCCAAGCCTCGCGGATGCGGTGGGTCATGTACCAAGCGGACTTCTGCGTGATGCCTAGATCACGATGCAGCTTCATGGAGCTAACGCCCTTGAGGTTGGTGGACATCAAGTAAATCGCAATCGCCCACTTCTGGTAGCCGATGTTGGAGCCGTGCATCAGTGCACCGGTTTTGACGCTGAACCGCTTGCGGCAATCGCGGCACCGGTGGGGCGTCTTGTGGGCGGATCGCTCTTGGACATTATCACTGTCGCAGTGCGGGCAACGAATGCCATAGGGCCAGCGTGTTTCGATGAACCATTGCTCGGCAGTGCTATCATCCGGGAATAGTTGGAATAGCTCGATTAGAGTGATACCCTTGCGGTAGAATCTGCCTGGGGCTTTCTGGGTCATGGTTCAATCCTATCCCTGAATATAGGAACAATGATACCCACGAAAATCGAGATCGTCAAGGGTAGTCTGAGTACTAAAGTATGTAATCCCCATCCAATAATACAGCGCGTTCTCTTCGGCGGCGCCGCTGCGCGCATAACGCCGATCGCGGACTTCGCCCGGCTCCACAGCGCGTATCGGCGCGTGCTGTTTTGAATACAGGCGATGCGTCTCCACCCGGTACTGGTCGTAATCCAATTCACGAAACAAGCCGGGATGGGCGATCGGCAGATGATAGCCCTCCAGATAATTGTCGACGTATACCTTCCAGTTGCAGTCGATGAGATAATCGCGGCGCTCAATCAAGCGCATCATGTCCAGTCTGAATCCGGCGGCCGAAATCTCGTTCGCGATCGCGCCGTAGTTTGAAGCCAGCGGGTCGGCCGCCGGGTCCAAATTAACGAAGACCCAAGGTCCCCAGGCTTCTACGCGCACGGGCTTCAAGCAGACATCCTCGGCGCGCCAGTTTTCGACGCCCTCAAATTCGGGCGCGCGCATCAGCTTGCCGTCCAGGTCGTAGGTCCAGCCATGATACCGGCACTGCAGGCTTTTGCGGTTGCCGCGGCCCTGCGCCACCACCGCCGCTCGATGGGCGCAAACGTTGTAGAAGGCGCGCAGCGCGCCAGCGTGATTGCGTACGATGACAAGCGGCTGGTCCAGCAATTCACAGCTGAAATAGTCGCCGATTCGCATCACGTCTTCCAGCCGCCCAATTGGCTGCCAGGTCCGGTAAAAGATCTTCTCGGCTTCCAAGGACAAGAAGTCCGGCTCAATGTACCAGCGCGCGGGCATCGTCTCCGCCCGAGCCAGATCGACTGCTGGATTGTAATCGCTAAGGTCAAGGGCGGTTTGCACAATACCCCTACTTTTGGCGAGCCTCTCGGGCGCGTCTGGCTGGCGAAGAGACATCGGAAACCGACGCGTTGTCGCAACCGGGCGACCTGCGAAATCGTATATTGAATAGCGCAAGTATTGCGGATCAATTATCAAATTACAAAGATTTTACGATTGTAAAACCGAATCCGGCGCCTTTTCCATATAATTGGATATGAAAGGAGATTCACGAATCGCCAGCCATCATTCTAGCCAGTGCGTTATAATCGAAGTTCGCAAAGGTGACACAGCGGGGTAACACTTGTGAACGGACGATCGCGGATATTCTGGGGACTAGTGCTCATATTGAGCGCCGCTTGGATCGTAGGCGGATCTATTCTGACTTCGGGGCTCGTCGAGGAGGGCAATTTGGTCCAAGAAGTGGCGGCGGAAATCCGCGCGTTCGGCAGCGCGCGGGATATTCAGCCGCTGGCCGACCTGCCCTCGCCCATCATCTTTCTCGCCACCGGACTTCCCTTTGCACTGATCGCGCTGCTATTCCTGCGGCGCGGCGGCAAACTGAAGGCGACGGCGGCCGCGCTTGATCCGAACAGCGCCATCCGCCGTCAGGCGCTCTTGGTCTCCGCGCTGGCTTTGCTCTTCGCCATATTCTTGTGGAATATCCGCGCCGCGCCGGGGCAAGCGCCTACCGATTTCGTGACAGCCACGCTGTCGCCTCTGCTCTGGCCTGTGCGCCTTTTCGTCACCTTTGTGCATGAAGCCGGGCACTCACTGGCAGCGCTGCTCACGGGCGGCGAAGTTATAGGATTTACTGTCTCACCAGATGGTTCTGGATTAGCGACAACTCGCGGCGGATACAACGCACTCATTTTGCCAGCGGGCTATCTCGGCGCGGCGCTATTTGGGTCGGCTTTGTACTTTCTGACAATTCGCTATCCCAAATGGACGCGCGCCCTTTCCGTCCTGCTTGGTCTTTCGTTTATCGTACTAACTGTACTCTTCTCCCAACGCGACGAAAGCGGATATATTACGGTACAACTCGTTGGCATCGGATTTGGCATAGGCATGGTTGCGCTCGGTTGGTTGGCGCCGCGCATCATTAATGTTTTCATTCTCAACACACTGGCGATACTAACCGGTTTGAATGCCGCGATGGATATCTTGACTCTGATCAGTTACTCTTATTCGTGTTCAGATGAGGTTTTGAACGACGCCGCCGCGTTTTCCTGTAATATCACGCCGCTGCTGCCGGCCTCCGTGATCGCATTCATCTGGTCGGCGATCGCCGTGGTCATGTTGGGCGCCGCCGTCTACTTTGGCTTGGTCAAGCAAGTGGGAGGCGAAATAAGCGACGCGGTAAAGAGCGCCAACGGCAAGACAGCCTAAGCCATGGTCCGCGATTTGAAGGGGCAAGACCGAGCCAGTACAGAGTGAAGGAAGGCAAATCAAGGAGAGTAAACATGTTGAGAGAGTTTGTAGAACGCAAAGTACGCCGTGAGATTGTGCACCGGAATATCCTGATTTCGGCAGCGGCCTTCGTTGGCATCATCGCCATGTGGTATAGCGACTCCTTGTCGGGGCTCGCCCATCCCTTCAGGATGCTCGTTAACAACATTCATGGCGGGCTGAGCGCCGTCGCCATGCAAATAACCGGCGGCGCCGTCGACAGCTTCACCCTGTCGGAGGCCGGCGCCTACACCATTATGTTCCAGAACGGGGCGGACGCTTTGACGATGTCGGCTGGCTATCTTGGCTCGGCCGCCCTCGGCGCCTTGATGTTTTTCCTTGTCAATCGAGCGCCGCATTTGGTGCGCCTGATCGCGGGACTAACGGGCGCGTTTACCGTCGGCTTCCTGGCTCTGTTCATCCGCCCGGACGCGACCGGAGACTGGATCTCCATGTTCATTTGCCTGGGCTTTGGCGCGCTGCTGATCTTTCTAGGCTGGACGGGGCGCGGCGATATCAACCAGTTGCGCTCGCGCAAGTCGCTGACGCAAATTGTATTGATCGTCGTCTCGCTGATGACGGGCTTGCATATTGTGCTGGATCTGCCGCAGGTGCTCTCAGCGCCGGCTTCCGTCGTTGTCGACGGCGTGACCACGATCACCAATCCGGTCGCGTATTTTGCTGAGAACGTGACGCCGCGCATCTCCGTGCAAGTCATCGCCTTCAGCTGGGCTGCGATCGCCATCGCGCTGATGGGCGTCGCCATCCATTTCGGCATCACGCGCCGGCTGAAGCAGATCCCCAAGAACGACGACATCGTCTGATCCCGCCCCCTTCTCCAAAGTCGCAGAATCCGTATCAGGACGCGCCCGCTCGGCGCGTTCTTTTGCGTTGGCATAAGCGCGAGCGCGGCTCAAACAATCGCCCGCGCAGAGTAAATTCGCGTTTAGCGCATCCCTCTGGCGCTTTAATAGGCGCGACAGTAGGTTGACAAAACTTTTAACCTATGTTAAAAATATAATCATACGGAAAAACACACTTAGTTAACCAGGTTTAAGCATTGGTCGCGCAGACGACAGCATCTCCGCAGCAATCAGTCACGGTCGAAGCCGATTTCCATGGCGATGTCGAGAGCCGGCTGGCGCCTTGGCTAGTAGGGCTGACGCTGATTGCGATCGTCATCGGCTTGCTGGCTGAGCGGATGGGCGCCGGACAATCGCTCTTGCTGGCCACGAATATCATCGCCTACGCCGCGGGCGGTTTCTACGGCGCCAAGAACGCGCTGGAGAGCCTGTTCGAAGGAAGAATCGATGTCGACCTGCTGATGATATTGGCGGCTCTAGGCGCCGCTTTCATAGGACAGTGGCGCGAAGGCGCCATTCTGCTATTTCTTTTCTCGCTCAGCAATGTGCTTCAAGATTACGCCATCGGGCGTAGCCGCCAAGCCATTCGGAGCCTCTTTGCCCTGCATCCAAAATCGGCCAACATCAAACGCGGCGGCGGCATCGCTCGAGTCGAAATCAGCGAGATCCGCGTCGGCGACATTGTACTCATCGAGCCAGGCGAAAGAATACCCGTTGATGGCCAAGTCGCGGCGGGAAACTCGGCGGTCGATGAGAGCCCAATCACCGGCGAGTCGATTCCGGTTGACAAGAGCGCCGGCGCGTTGGTCTATGCTGGCACGCTGAACCGACAAGGCATCCTGGATGTGCGCGCCACCCGCTCGGCCAATAACACAACATTGTCACGCATCATACAACTGGTGGAAGAAGCGCAAGAGAGCAAAGCGCCGACTCAGCGGTTTCTTGATCGCTTTGAGCAAGCCTACGCCAAGCTAATCATATTCGGCGTCGCGCTCTACATTGTGGCGCCGCCGGCATTGGGGCTCAGCGACTTTCAAAGCAGTTTCTACCGCGCGATGGTCTTGATGACGGTGGCCTCGCCTTGCGCGCTCGTCATCAGCGTGCCCTCGGCTTTCATATCAGCGATCGCGGCGGCCGCGCGCATCGGCGTC
Source organism: Chloroflexota bacterium (assembly GCA_026706455.1). Taxonomy (GTDB): domain Bacteria; phylum Chloroflexota; class Anaerolineae; order Aggregatilineales; family Phototrophicaceae; genus UBA6055. The sequence continues at coordinate 101,456 of JAPOYS010000115.1, forward strand.
CTCTTTAAGGGCGGCGCCAGTTTGGAGCAGCTGGCCGATGTCAAGGTCGTCGCCTTCGATAAAACGGGAACGCTGACCGTCGGCGCGCCGCAAGTCACGGAAGTCGTCGTTCATGCGCCGCAGGCAGCGTCTGATGTTATCCGCTGGGCCGCCTCGGTAGAAGCGCGCTCGGAACATCCGCTGGCAAAAGCGATCGTCGAGTATGCGCGGCAGAGCGCTGTCAAGTTGGAGACGCCCGAAGACTTTGAAGCGATTCCGGGCCGCGGACTACGCGCCGAGCTTGACGGTTGCCTGGTTCGCGTCGGACGCGTATCGCAACTCCAACAAGTGTCGAACATGCCCGCGCCCCTGGAATGCGAGCAGAAGCGGCTTGAAGCGGAGGGCAAGACCGTCGTGGCTGTTCTGCGCGACGCTGAGTGGCTCGGTTTAATTGCGCTGGCCGACAAGCGCCGCCACGACGCGGCCCGCCTGGTCGCTGATCTCAAGCGACAGGGCATCGCTGTCGCCTTGCTCACCGGCGACAACGAGCGCGCGGCCCGTTCGATCGCGCGGCAAGTCGGCATTGACCACGTATACGCCGAATTATTGCCGGACGAAAAGGCGAGCATTGTAGGGCATTTGCAGCGCGAACATGGCGCCGTCGCTATGGTTGGCGATGGCATAAATGACGCGCCGGCGCTGGCTGTTGCCGATGTCGGCGTCGCGATGGGCGGCGCTGGGACCGACATCGCGCTGGAAACGGCGGATGTCGCGCTTATGGGCGACCGACTTGCGCGCTTGCTCGACGCCATCCGCATCAGCTCGCGCGCCAAACGCGTAGTATGGCAGAACATCGCTTTCTCGCTGGCGGTGATCGCCCTGCTAATCGTCGGCGTCTTTGCAGTGCAATTGCCATTGCCGATCGGCGTATTAGGTCATGAAGGCAGCACAGTCATCGTCGTCCTGAACGGGCTAGTCAGCCTGCTCGTTGCGCCTGCGCTTCGTCGGGCGCGCGTCGGAAGCCTCGCCTAAGGCCGGAACTGCGTACGCTCCCAATCGGAAAATAGAGCCTGCAGCTTCAAGCGCTGATACTTGCCGGTTGATGTCACCGGAATCTCCCGACCAAAGACGACCGCCTTCGGAGACTTTTCAAAGCTCATAACAGCGCGGCAGCGATCCAGGATCTTGTCTTCCGCGACATGCGCGCCGTCTTGCACAACGATGTAAGCGCCGACTTCCTCGCCGTAGTAATCGTTGGGAAAGCCGATCGCCAAGCCGACTTTAACGCCCTCAATTTCGAGCAATATCTCTTCAATGTCAAAGGGGCTGAACTTGACGCCGCCGCGGTTGATCAATTCCTTGATGCGCCCGGTGATGAAGAAGAATGGCTGACCGGCTTCATCACGCAAGTAGTAGCCCTCATCGCCGCTGCGAAACCACTGGAACTTGAAGGTCTCGGCGTTGGCGTCGGGCCGTTTGAAATAGCCCTGCATTATGTTGTGACCGCGGATGCAGATCTCGCCGCGCTCGCCCTCGTCCAGCTGCGCGCCGCTGCCATCAGCCGCGAAAATCGCCATCTCATTCGCTTCGATCGGGCAGCCAATACTTGGATAGCCATGGTCCAGGAGCCAATGCTGATTCGCCTCCCATGACAGGCTAATCGGCAAGAAACAGGAATAACAGGTCGATTCGCTTAAGCCGTAGCCATGCAATAATGTGAGTCCAAACATCTGGCTGAATTCAGCCGCCAGCTTGACCGAAAGCGTGCCGGCGCCGCAGATGAAGTGGCGGAAATGCGCCAGGTCGCGCCGATTAATTGCGCCGCCAAATATCGTATTGCCAGCCGCCCGTTCGCCCTGGCCGTACTCAATGAGGAATTGCAGCAGGGTCGGCACGACACTGACGACATTGACGCCCTCGCGCGCGATTCGCTCCCAAAAATGCGAGGCGCTAAAGCGATGATTGAGGACAGTCGATCCGCCCACATAGAGCGGCGCGATGATCGTTACAACGATGCCATTCACATGATGAATGGGCAGAACGCACATGGTCCGCTGATTGCCGGTGATCGCCTGCCACTGGCTGATGCTCAGCGCGTCCACCATCAAGTTGTACTGCGACAAAACGACGCCTTTTGGCGTGCCAGTGGTGCCGCTTGTGTAAACAAGCAGCGCCTCGTCATCGAGCGCGGCTGTCGCCTCTGTGCCAGCCCCGAGCGGCACATCGGCTGACTTGGCGCCGGAAGCGTCGCCCAGGAAAGTCGTCGGTCGATCTCTCAGCGCCTCGCGAAAGTTGGGGTAGCGGTCGCAAGGCTTTCCATCTACTGCGACAATGGTCTCAATGTTGGGCGCGCCCTCATCGCCGTCAACGCTGTTGATTACCGCTTCCGCCCGCTCGAGGTATTCCGCCCGCGCAAAGCAAACTCTAGCCTCGCTGTTTCGGAGAATGAAGGCGATACGGCGATCATCTTCAGCGACGTTTTGCGGCGCGACAGCAGCGCCGATCAGCCAACAGGCGAAATAGATCAAGACCGTGTCGATATGATTATTGGCGATCGTGGCCACGCGGTCGCCACGCCGTATGCCGAGGTCCTCGTACAGAAAATTGGCGGCTTGATGCGCCCGCGCATTGAAGGCGGCGTAGGTCAAAGCCTGCCGCGCGCCATCGGCATCGTAGAATATGAGAAAGGTCTTGCCGCCCGAGGTCTTGCTGTGGAGTGAAAGCAGGTCGCGGATATTGCGAAACGGCACTTTGCGAGTTTGCGGCGGCACGCCATCCTTGACTTGCGCCTGATGCAGATTTGCTGCTGTTTGCGCATCGAGCTCACGCGACATCTCGATCACCCTCGCCATGTATCGTCCGACTGCGACGCCAGTATATCAACTGCCGGGTCATATTGTAAAAGCATATCCGCGTCAGATTGTGAGCCATTAACCGTAAAACCGGTGTAGGATGTTCTAGGCGCTGCAAGCTTAAATCGTCTACAGCGCTCTGGTAGACTAAAGGCGCCGGGCCATAGGTGAGAACGCGCGCAAATGCTGGCAATGGCAAGCTCGACTGCAATGAGGAAGCGAAGGCGACTGCGTAATGAGTGAACTCTGTGTGATCGGAAGCGGCTACGTGGGATTGGTGACCGGCGCCTGTTTCGCCGATCTGGGCAATAATGTCACCCTCGTCGATATTGATGAAGGCAAGATTGATATGCTGCAGAATGGCCAAATGCCCATCTACGAACCCGGACTGGCGGAACTGGTTCAGCGAAATACTTCGGCGGGCCGCATGCATTTCACGACCGCCTATGCGCAGGGGCTGTCGGGGGCGGAATTCGTCTTCGTCTGCGTCGGCACGCCATCGGGCGTTGACGGCGAGGCCGACCTGCAATATGTACGCAGCGCCGCGCGGTCCATCGCCGAAACGATGGAGCATCCGCTAATCGTCATCAATAAATCGACCGTGCCCGTCGGCACCGGCGACTGGACCAAGGAGATCATCGAAAACAATCAAGCGCAGCCGATTGATTTCGCTGTCGTGTCCTGCCCGGAATTCCTGCGCGAGGGTTCGGCTATTCCTGATTTTATGCAGCCGGATCGTACGGTGCTGGGCTCGACCGATCGGGCGGCGGCCGAGACCGTGGCCGAGCTCTACGCGCCCTTGGACGCGCCGGTCGTCATCACCGATCTGCGCACGGCTGAAATGATCAAGTACGCCTCCAACGCCTTCCTGGCGACGCGCATCAGTTTCATCAACGAGATCAGCATCATCTGCGAACGGCTGGGCGCCGATGTGGAAGAGGTGGCGCGCGGCATGGGCTTCGACAAGCGGATTGGGCCCCACTTCTTGCAGGCGGGCGTGGGCTTCGGCGGCTCCTGCTTCCCAAAAGATGTGCAAGCTTTGACGAATATGGCGCAGACCCACGGGATGCATCCGCAGTTGCTGAAGGCGGTCATGGAGATCAACGCCTTTCAGCGGCGCCAGATTACGCAAAAGGCGCGGGAAATGCTGGGCGGAAACGTCAATGGCAAGACGCTCGCCATATTGGGCTTGGCATTCAAGCAGAACACCGACGACATCCGCGAGTCTCCTTCGATAACGGTGGCGCGCTCTCTGCTCAATCAAGGGGCGGATGTGAAAGTGTATGACCCGGTCGCCATGGCAAACGCGCGCGCCGAATTGCCCGACCTGCAGCCCTGCGACAATCCTTACAGCGCCGCTGAAGATGCCGAGGCCATGCTGGTCTTGACGCCTTGGAATGAATTCAAACAGCTCGACATGAAGCGCATACGCCACTTGATGAAACGCCCGATCATCATCGACGGCCGCAACATGTACAGTCCGGATGAGATGCGGTTACTGGGCTTCGAATACCGCGGAGTTGGGCGCGGCTACAACGGTCAAGGCATGTGCGCAGCGGGCGCGGCTGAGTCAGTCTGATATACGTCTCATCAGATCATGGCGGTCGGCTGCAGAGCGGCGATCTCGGCTTGCAGGGGCTGCCCGGCCAAGCCGCCGATGCCGCCAGCGACGCTGCGCCCGCACTCACAGGCGAGTGACAGGCAGCTTGCCAGCGGCATCCCATGCAACCAGCCGGCCAGGAAGCCGGCGTCAAAGCTGTCGCCCGCGCCGATCCCGTCACCGCCGTCACTCGCTTCAAAGACGGATTGCGCAAACTCTTCCTCGCCCTGCCAGGCGACTGCGCCGGCGATGTCGCGCTTGACAACTAGCAGGGGCACGCGTCTTCGCAGAACGGCAATCGCCTCGGCATAGGTAGCCGCGCCGCTGAGGCGCAACGCTTCCTGCTCGTTAGGCAGCAGCACATCAACTAAGGGAAACGCGCGGTCGAGGTCGTGATCCCAGCGCTCACCCGGATCCCAGTTTGTATCCAACGATACGGTCAGCCTCAGCCGCTTCGCCCGCGCCAGGATATCGATCCAGTCGGGCAGCAGACCGGTCTGCAAGTACAAGCTGCCATAATGCAGGTGCCGCGCCGATTGCAAGATCTCGTCCGTCACATCGTCCGCCGTCAATGCGTTCAGCGAGCCCATGTGTGTGAGCATGGCGCGGTCATCGCCTTGCACGAGATGCACCGTTATGCCAGTCCGCAAATCAGCCCGCGCCTCGATATAGCGCGTATCAACGCCAGCATCAGCCAAGGCGTCGACGATCAGTTTGCCGAAGTAATCCTCCCCCACGCGACCGAGAATGGCAACGCGCAATCCCAGCTTGGCCGCCTGCGCCGCAAATATGCAGCAAGAGCCGCCCATCACCAGGTCATAACCGGCGACCGTCTTCTCAACTTGGCCAAACTGCGGCGCGACGTCCTCATCGCGTAGAATCAGATCAACGCAAGTATCGCCAAATACGATGATGTCGTATGGTCTGCTTGACGGGTCGCCGCGCATTGGAACCTCCCCTTGTCTGCCCAGCTTACCAATAGAAGCGTTGACCCTGGCGCCCTTGCTCGCGCTCGTCGACCAGCGCCTTGGTCGCATCGTCATGGGTGACCTCGGCGCCAAATACATCCCACCAGATGCCGGAGCGCGGCAGGCGGCTGTAGCGTTCGATCTGGGCGACGATCATGCAGGAACGGCGCTCCAATTTGGCCTCGGCCAGCGCCGACTTAAGCTGGTCTTCATCGGAGACATTCCAGGCGCGCAGGCCAAAGCTCTCCGCGTTCTTGGCGTAATCGATCTGGACGAAGTCGCCATCGTCCAACTTGCCCGTCTCTTGATTGCGCACGCGGAATTCATTGCCCAGGCTGTGGCCGACGAGGACCTTCTGATGTCCGTGAATGGACTGGAAGCCGTCGTTCTGCAGGAGAATCACGGTCAGCTTGAGGTTCTCCTGAACGGCGGTCTTCAATTCCATCGGATGCAAGAGATAGTTGCCGTCTCCCAAGAAGACATACACTTCGCCGTCATGGGGCCGCGCCAGCCGCACGCCAATGGCGCCGGGAATATCGTATCCCATGCAGGAGTAGCCAAATTCGAGATGCAAGACGCGCCCGGCGGTCGCCTCAAAGAGCTGATGCAGGTCGCCCGGCGCTGTGCCCGCCGCGCACACCAAGGTATCGCCAGCGTCCATAAAGTCGTTCAGCGCGCCGATGACCTGCGCCTGACTCATGCGTTCGTCCGGATATTGCACATATATCGAATCGCGCTTCTGCTCAAGCCAAGCCTGCCTGTCGACTGCCACAGATTCCACGTAGCCGGCATTGGGCTTGACGCCGGCGCTCTTGCCAGCCGCTATCAGCTTGCGCAGACATTCGCGCGCGTCGGCGACAATTGGAAGCGCGCCCAGTTTATGCGCGTGGGCGCCACTGACGTTGATGCTGACGAACTTGACCTCCGGGTGTTGCCAGGCGGAATAGGAACCGGTGGCGAAGTCGGCCAGGCGCGTGCCAATCAGAAATACCAGATCGGCATCAACCGCGTATTTGCCCGAAAGCGGCGTCCCCGTATGGCCGCTGCCGCCGATCAAAAGCGGCGATTCCTCTTGCAGCGCGCCCCGCCCCGAATGCGTTTCACCGACCGGGATGCCAAAAGCGTCGGAGAATTCGCGCAGCTCAGCCCAAGCCTTGGCGTAGTGCAGGCCGCCGCCAGCCAAGATGTAGGGACGTTCCGCCTCCCGCAGCAGCGCTATCGCTTCGTCGATTCGTCTCTCATCGGGCTGGCGCCGCTCAATCCGCCAGATCCGCTTGCGGAAGAAATTGGTCGGATAGTCAAAGGCGACGCTCTGTATATCCTGCGGCAAAGCGATTGTTGCCGGACCGGCATCGACCGGGTCGGTCATGACGCGCATGGCTTCCGGCGCTGCATACAGGATCTGCTCCGGACGCGTGATGCGGTCGAAGAATTGGCTGACGACGCGAAAGCAGTCGGTCACGCTCATATCCAGCGACACCGGATGTTCGATATCTTGCAAGACCTGCCCTTGAAAGCGGGTCGCGTAATAATCCGATGGCAGCAGCAAAACTGGCAAGCGATTGACGTGAGCGGCGGCCGCGCCGGTGATCATATTGGTCGCGCCGGGCCCGATCGACGTCGTGCAGGCGAAGGTCTGCGTGCGCAGGCGAGCGCGCGCGAAGCCGGCCGCGGCATGCACCATCGACTGTTCATTGGTCGGCTGATAATAGGGCAGATCATCGCCATATTCCCAGAGCGCCTGACTTAAGCCGCTCACGTTGCCATGGCCGAAGATGCCCCAAATGGCGGGGATGAAGCGCTGCTGCTCGCCATCGTACTCGCTGTATTGCGCCTGAAGGAACTTTATCAGCGCCTGCCCCATCGTCAGACGAACCGTTTCTTGACGGCAAAAGGGCTGAAACATTACGGTACGCTCCTTTCCTGCTGGGCTAGAAATTCAAGTCGGCTTGGTCCAGGGCAGGCTTAGTCTACTCGTCTCCAAGCGCCGCCAATGTAATTTCCGCGGCGCGCCCAAGATATGTCTCGGGCCTCAACTCCATCAGCAATCGTTTCTCCGATTGGGGCAAATCCAGCGAGTTGAAGAAGTCGCGCAGGTCGTCTTGAGATACACGCGCGCCGCGAGTCAGCGCCTTCAGTTGTTCATAAGCGCTGGGGAGGTGATGTTTGCGCATGATCGTTTGCGCCGCTTCCGCCAGCACCTCCCAGGCGCCTTCGAGATCAGCCGCCAGCGCCTCCCGGTTGACGGCGACTTTGGCTAATCCGCGTTGGGTCGAATGCAAGGCGACATAACTGTGGGCGATGGCGATGCCGAAGTTCCGCATGGCCGACGAGTCACTGAGATCACGCTGCAGCCGGGACAGGGGCAGCTTGTCCGCCAGATGAGCGAAGCCGGCGCTGCTGAGCCCCAGATTGGCTTCCGCGTTTTCAAAGTCGATCGGATTCACTTTATGCGGCATCGTCGACGAGCCGACCTCTTCAGCCTTGACGCGCTGGCGGAAATAGCCAAGTGAAATGTATTGCCAGATGTCGCGGCAAAAGTCGAGCAGCACATGGTTGAAGCGCATAAAGCTGTGCGCCAATTCAGCCAGGAAATCATGCGGCTCGATCTGGGTCGTCAGCGGATTGTAGGTCAGCCCCAACTCCTCGACAAATCCCCGCGCAATCCCTTGCCAGTCCACATTCGGATAGGCCAGGTCATGGGCGTTAAAGGCGCCGACCGCGCCGTTGAACTTGCCCAGGTATTCTTGCGCTTCGATTGCCTTGAGCTGCCGCCGCAGTCTGTAAGCAAAGACGGCGATCTCTTTCCCAATTGTCGTTGGCGTGGCCGGCTGTCCATGCGTGCGCGCCAGCATCGGCGTCCCCGCGTTAGACCTTGCCAACGCGGCGATACCTGCGTTCAAGGAATGCGCGAGCGGCAGCCAGACATTTTTTACGGCATCGCGAAACACCAGGGCGTAAGCCAGATTGTTGATATCGTCGGAGGTGCAGGCAAAATGCAGGGACTCGGCGACATCGCGCAAGCTGGTCTCACGCAGCCGCTCCCGCAGATAGTACTCAACGGCTTTCAGATCGTGGTTGGTTTGCGCTTCGAGCGCTTTGACGCGCCGGGCGGCTTCCGAGTCAAAGTCGCAGGCGAGCGAGTTTAGGACGTCCATCTCGCGTTGAGATAAAGAACGCACATGCGTGATTTCAGGATGTTCGGACAGCGCGGCCAGCCAGCGCGCTTCCAGCATCACGCGGTGCTTAATCAGCGCCCACTCGGAGAGAAAGTCGCGCAGGGGCGCCGTCGTCGCGGCATAGCGTCCGTCTATGGGCGAGATCGCGCGTAGATGCATCCTGCTCCACCACAGGCTTCGAACTGATACGAGCAAGTATTGTACTATGAACGCGGGCGCAATTCCTCACCTTTGCCAATCTCGACCTGCACTTATGGCGGCGAAGTCGGCATAATACTTGCTTTGCGATACGCTGTAGCGGAGCATGGTCAATGTCTAGCCTGATCCAATCGACGCCGCGGGCTGATGGCTTCCGCATGCCAGCGGAGTGGGAGACCCATGCGGGCTGCTGGATGCTTTGGCCTCAACGTCCTGATACCTGGCGCAACGGCGGCAAACCGGCGCAGCGGGCTTTTGCCAAAGCGGCAGCGCAAATTTCCCGCTTCGAGCCGGTAACTATGGGCGTCAATCCCGATCAATTCGAGAATGCGCGAGCGATGCTGCCGGCGGCGGTGCGCGTCCTGGAGCTCTCCAACAACGACGCCTGGATGCGCGATTGCGGCGCCACATTCGTGGTGGATGATCGCGGCGGTCTGCGCGGCGTCGACTGGCGGTTCAACGCCTGGGGCGGCCTGCAGAAGATGATGTACTTCCCCTGGGACAAAGATGATCTCGTGGCGGCCAAGATGCTCGAGATCGAATCACTGGATCGCTACAAAGCGCCATTGGTTATGGAAGGCGGCTCGATCCACGTAGATGGACAGGGGACGCTGATCACAACCGAGCAGTGCTTGCTGCACCCAAACCGGAATCCCGATCTTTCGCGCGGCGAGATTGAGCAGTATTTGGCGGATTATCTTGGCATCAACAAGATTATCTGGCTGCCGAGAGGCGTGTATGAGGACGAGACCGATGGCCACGTCGACAACCTTTGCTGCTTCGTCCGACCGGGTGTGTTGGCTCTAACATGGACGGATGACCGGTCCGATCCTCAATACGAGCGCTCGGCCGAAGCCTACGACGCGCTGAAGGCAACGCGTGACGCGCGCGGCCGTCCTTTCGAGGTGCGCAGGATTCATCAGCCCGATCCGATGACCATGACCCAGGAAGAAGCCACCGGACTGGATATCACGGATACGGCATTTCGACGCCCGGCCGGAGAACGCCTGGCGGGCTCCTACATTAACTTCTACATCGCAAATGGCGGCATCATCCTCCCGCAATTCAAGGACCGACACGATGAAGCGGCGCGGCAAAAGCTGGCGGAACTGTTTCCAGCTCACAAAGTCGTATGTCTGTATTCGCGCGAGATTCTGCTCGGCGGCGGCAACATTCATTGCATTACGCAGCAGCAGCCGGCTGGATGATGGCCGGTCAAGCCGCGAGGAAACGATATGTCCGAATACGTCAGGGTCGAGGTCGAATTCAGCGACGATCCGCTCGTCGCCGACCTGTATATCAATCAGGTCTTGACCGAAGCGGGCGCGGAAATCTACAGCAACCCACAGGAGGGCGACCTGGGCTCGCCAATCGCCCAATTGCTCTTCACGGCGGTAGATGGCATCCAAAGGCTGACGATCGCGGACGATCGCCTGACGATCACGCGCGAGCCGGAGCAGGCTTGGGAAGCGATCATTGATGAAGTGCGAGACGCCCTGCGCGACTGGTTCCTATGAGTGGCGCCAGCCGAGTCATGCGATACCGATGAGAGCTCAATAGCAAGAGCGGGCGAGCCACCGCCTCGCCCCTACAACCCACGGATTTTTTGTGTACCTTTGTTCTATTAAGCAAACGTTTCTAATGCGGTGTTGAAGCGACGTGGGCTCAGGCCGAATCCGCCGGTTCAATTGGATCCGGGCTTGCCGGCGCGGCGCGGCTGTCGCTTTGGCCGCCGCTTACTTGCCTAAACATTTCGTCGACCTGGCGCCCTTCGCCGGACTCCAACACCGATAGCATTTCTCGCGAGGACAGCCTGCGATAATCGCGATTGGTCTTGGGAATGGCGACTTGCGAAATCAAGCGCGTCAACTCTTTTGATTGGCAGGCTGGGCAGCGCAAGCAGGCGGCATCGTAGAGCGCGTAGGTCTTGAAGCCTTGGCTGAATCGATGCTGACAAGCATCACAGCGAAAGTCGTATTCCGGCATCAAGGTTCCCGCTCAGCTTGGATCTGAGCGCGGCGTCGGTGGCGCCGTCCGCCGCTCCATCGCTTCGGTGTGGCTCATATCCGGGTTCCACTCGTCGGGCAGCGCATCCTTCTGCCTGGTGGCGATCCAGCCGCCCAGATCGCGCGCGATGCGTTCCAGCATCTTCGGGCGCGCCCAAGTTGCCGTATCGACTTGCACGGCGACCGCCCCAGCCTCAATGTAATCGCGCGCGTCCTGCGGCGAGTGAATGCCACCGCCTGCGATTATTGGCAGGTCAGTGGGAATCTCGCGCGCCAATCTGCCCACCAGGCGCAGGACAATCGGCTTGATCAGGGGTCCATAGACCCGCCCGCTGACCAGACGCCCCGTGTGTTCGTCTCTGGCAGTGCCGCGCGGCGGCGCCGTCAACACCAGCGCATCGGCGCCCGCGTCAGCCACGGGCAGCGCCAACTGACCGCACTCATAAAATGGCAAACGCACCAGCAAGGGCTTTTCCATTTTCGCCGCTTCGCTAACCAGGTCGATCGCTTCATTTCGGATGATGCCGTCGCGCAGACCAAGCTCGAGGCCCGCGATCTCGTCGACGGTGTCAATCAAGTCGAGCGCGCGCTTGATTTGGCTAGTCGAGGCGCTGGCGAGATGCACGATAACGGGGACTGGCATGCTCGCCCAAACGCGGCGATTCTGGCTGATCACCTTGGCGAGTCCCGGGTTGGGCAGCCCGGTATGAACCAGGACGCCGGCATCCAGAGAAATGATTCGCGTGCCGGCAGCCGGCTTCCAGGGCTCGAGCGTGACCGGATTCGTAACGACGGCGCCGAGCATATCGTAATTCAACAGGGCTTTGTAGCGGTCGCCGAAACCGAGGGTGCCCGCGGCTGGCATGACCGGCGTTGAGACGATAAGGCTGTGTTTGCCGGGCTTGGTGATTTCAATCGCCATAGACAGCCTGCCGCGCTAATTCAGGCGCAGTTCGGTCAAGTCGAAAGCCGGACCGTCGATGCATTGGAGCTTATGCTCGCCGCGCAGGCTGAGCGCGCAAGCATGGCAAGCGCCGACGCCGCAGGGCAAGTCTCGCTGTATGACGCCGAAGAGATAGTTGGCCGGTATATCGTAATGACGCTCGCGCATAATCGCCAGGATCTCGCCGAAGAAGCGCAGGCTGTCGCCCTGCCCGACGAGCGCAAAGACTTGGTCTGCCCAGCCCAAGGTCATCACCATATCCGACCAGGTTAGATTGTCTTCCGCCTGGATGACCTCGACTTCCTCCGGCAGGTGATTCGTTTCGTACTGCCTGGCGGAGCCCATTAAGACCAGGGTTATGCCAACCTGCTTCGCCAACAACGATGGAATCATCAGCAGCAAGGCGGCCGGCATCGCCTCGTATGCGATGAGGAGAACGTTGCGCAATTTATGACGGAAGCGATAGGCCCGCCCCACCGGACCAAGAACGCTTAGCAATTGACCGGGCACGAAATGAGCGCGCGCCGGGCGTTCAACCGCCACGATATTGCCAGCCTGGATCGCAACCGGGAACCAGAGTTCGCGCAAATAAGGATCCCAGTTTTCGATGTCATAATCCTTATCAATCCGCCGCACCAGCAGCGCTTGCCCGGCCCGCATAGCCGTGAGCGACCTATCGACCGCCAGCTCAAGGCGCTGATAGCCGCGATTGACGCGCTTTATGCGCTCAATGTAGGCTTGTGTCTCTTTCACGCTCGGTCTCCCCGTCCGACTATTATAATCGGTATGGGACGCGCCGACCCGGCATTCGGCGGAGGATATGCGCGCCAGAAAGGGTAGAATAGGGTCAGGCGATTGCAAGGGTGACGAGTCGCGGGCGGATTGGACCGCTTTCGGGCTTGCTTGCGCCGCCGCAATCGTTGGCTTTCTAGCGTCGCCATGAACCGGGATTTGCAGATGCGAGGCGACAGAGCCCATTTTCGCGTACTCTGGCTCATTGTACTGGCTGGCTTTGTCCTGCGCTTCGCTTATGCGATGCAGCAGCCGACGCTGATTCAGTTCACCAGCTCCACCGGTGGCGATAGCAGTGGGTACCTGGTTAATGGCGCGGGCTTCTTCAGCGGCAAAGAGCACGGCTGGATCCGGGGCCTGCCCTTCTACATATCCAGCCTCAAGTCGGCGCCGCTCTACATTTTGTTTGTCGGCATCTTTCAGCCCCTGCTGCCCGATCACGAGACCATCATCGCCATTCGTCTGTTTCAATGCTTGGCCTCGGCAGCGACCGTGTATCTCGCCTATCGGCTGGCTCGCGTCATCGCCGGCAACGGGCGAGCCGGTTTAGTCGCCGCCGGGCTGATGGCTCTGCATCCAGCGCTTGTTACGGAGCCAGCCAATATCGCTACCGAAACCCTGTATGTGTTTTTTCTGGCAATGGGGCTATGGCTCTATATCGAATATGTCGTCTGCGGGCGGGCGGATCCGCGACCATATCGACTCAGCGCGGCGGCGGCGCTGGCATTGGCGGCGGCGGCATTCGGCTTGGCGACCTTGACCCGCGGCGTATCCGCGCTCTTCCCGCTGGCGCTGGCGGCGCATCTCCTATTTCTGGGGCGCCGCAAGTTAATCTGTCGCCCACGGCAGCTCGCCTTGCTGCTGATCTTGATCTACGCGGCGGTGGTTTCAACCTGGACAATTTACAACCTCGCGCTCTGGAATCGGTTCATCATTGTCAGCGATCAGTTGATGCCGGCGCTCTGGCGCGGCGCCGAAAGCCGGGATGGCTCGCCGGAGCAGAATGACCGGCTGCTGCTGGAAGGCGTCGCAGTCACGACGCCGGCTGACTGCGAAGTCGACTGCAAATTCGAGCATGCAACTGAGACATACCTCAGCAAGATTGGCGCAATCATTCGCGCCGACTTCACCCGCTTTATCACCCTCCGAGCCGGTGAACTGGCTTACTCGATATTGCAGCCCTACGGCACAGCGCCTTTCGGCGATATCAGCATCGTTGAGGCGGGGCGAAATTGGATAGCGCATGACCGATCGCTCGCTGGGTTCGTTCAGGTATTGCGGCTTGAAGGCTTCGCCATCAAATTGGCATTCTGGTTATTCCACTACCTTGGCCTTGCGTTCGGCGTCTTGGGCATGATCTGGTCGCGCGAGCGCTGGGTGGCGGCGCTTCCGCTCGCCGGTTTTGCCATCTATACGCTGCTCGCGCATTCATTTCTGCTGGCGATTCCGCGATACTTGTTTCCTGTCGAGTTCGTCTGGCTGATATTCGCCGGCGCCGCCATCGACAAACTGTACGACCGCTGGACGACTGCGCGACCCGGCGGCTGAAGAGGTCTATGCGTTCGGAAAGTGACGAAGCCAGCACGCAGGGGGCTTGCCTCCGAGCGCCGCCAAATCAGGTCGAGGAGAAAGATGAAGATTTATACCAAGAGCGGCGACCAAGGCGAGACGTCTCTGTTTGGCGGGAGGCGCGTCCCCAAGCGCCATCTGCGCGTCGAAGCCTACGGCACGATAGACGAGGTCAATTCGGTTCTCGGTTTGGCGCGGGCGGCAGGCGCAAGCGCGCAGGCCGATCAGTGGCTCGAAGAGGCGCAGAACCAGTTGTTCCGGCTCGGGTCTGACCTGGCGGCGCCCCCCGACGTCAACGCGAATTGGCTGAAGCGTGTCTCGGCGGAAGACATCGCCTGGCTGGAAAGCTCGATAGACCGAATGACAAGCGAGCTGCCGCCGCTGAAGAACTTCATCCTGCCCGGCGGGACGCCGGCCGCCGCCCATATTCATCTGGCGCGCGCCGTCTGCCGCCGCGCCGAGCGTCTGATCGCGGCGCTGAGTGAATGCGAAGACATCGGCGCCCAGGCGCTGCCGTACGTCAATCGCCTGTCCGATTGGCTATTCACCTTGGCGCGCTATGAAAATATGCAGGCGGGCCTAAGCGAGACCCTTTGGAACGCGCGCTGATTGCTCGCTCCGCCGGGACTGATTGCGAGAATTTATGCCGGAGGTGGGAGTCGAACCCACACACCCGAAGGTACACGAGTTTGAGTCGT
>JAPOYS010000007.1 GCA_026706455.1 Chloroflexota bacterium
TGGAGACATAAACTACTCAAACAACCGCACTTTGACACACTACCGGACAAGCCTTACACCAGTTTCTAAGTGTATAGCCATGATTTTCGCCACTCCGTCGAGGCGGACGCGACAGATTCGGGCTTTATCGCCGCCGGCTGCGGCGTTATGGTAGTAACGTGAACCGCAAGTTTAGTGGAAGGAGAGCGCCGCTTCACCCGTCTCGCTTATGGCAAAAATCGCGTTAGAAAGCCCTCTACCCAAAAGGAGCGCGCCCAGCAGCTCCATCCTGCGCAGTTTTAAGTTCCTCAAAAAGTATCGCCATATCGTCGCTGGCGTCTATTTGCTGGCTTTGGCCAGCAACGGTCTTGCGGTTGTCATTCCGCAGACGATTCGTTGGGTCGTTGACGCCGGCATCATTCAGCGGAATATGACTGTAATGCAGGCCTCCTTGCTCGGCTTAGCCGCGCTGGCTGTACTCAAGGGCCTGGTCGATTTCGCGCTCGGCCGCGGGACAGAAATGGCCTCGCAGGGCGTCGCCTATGACATTCGCAACGCCATCTACGAAAAGCTGAGTCTGCTGTCGTTTTCTTACCATGACCGCGCGCAGACCGGGCAGCTTCTGGCGCGCTCAGTTTCCGATGTCGAAAGAATACGATTTCTGACCGGGCGCGGGATTCTGCGACTCTTTCAGCATTCCATGCTTTTGCTCTTGACCTTTGCGGCGCTGCTTCTGATGAATGCGCAGTTGGCGCTGCTCTCGATGGTACTCATGCCGCTGTTACTGTACGTGGCCTATCGATTCGGACGCATTTACAGGCCCCTGTCACTCGACTTGCAGCATCAATTGGCGGAGATGACCAGCGTGCTTGAGCAAAATCTGCGCGGCGCCAAGATCGTCAAAGCCTTCGCTCAGGAAGAGGCCGAGATCAAGCGCTTTGAGAAAGAGAACGGCAAGTGGTTTGCCTTGGCGCAGGCCCAAGTTGCCGCCATGACGAAGCATATCCCGCTGCTTGATTTCATCGCTAGCCTGAGCACAGTCCTCATCATTTGGCTCGGGGGCCGGCTCGTCATCGAAGGCGGACTGACGCTCGGCGAGTTGGTGGCTTTCAGCGCCTACTTAGGTCAGTTGATCGCGCCGGTGCGCCGCCTTGGAGTGATCATTCCCGCAGTTGCGATGGCGTCGGCGGCCGGCGAACGCATCTATTCCATCCTGGACGCGCGTTCGGAAGTCACCGACTCGCCTGGCGCGGTCAAGCTGCCGCCAATCACTGGGCGCGTCCGCTTTGAAGATGTCTCGTTCTCATACTTCAATCAGCGCGTCGTGCTGGATCGGCTGAACTTTCAGGCTGAGCCGGGCGATGTCGTGGCGCTGCTGGGCGCGACCGGCTCGGGCAAATCCACGATCATCAACTTGATTCCGCGCTTTTATGACGTGACGGGCGGGCGGATTACGGTTGACGGGATTGACATTCGCGCGGTGACTTTGAATTCGCTGCGCGACCAAATCGGCATCGTCCTGCAAGAGACGGTGCTATTCGCGGCGAGCATCCGCGAGAATATCGCCTTCGGGCTGGAAGCCGTGGACGCCGCCGCCGTGGTCGAAGCGGCCAAAGCGGCGCAGGCGCATGACTTCATCATGGCTATGCCGGAGGGTTATGACACCGAAGTCGGCGAACGCGGCGTGACGCTCTCCGGCGGGCAGAAGCAGCGCATCGCCATCGCCCGCGCTCTGCTCAAGGATCCACGCATCTTGCTCCTGGATGACGCGACCTCAAGCGTCGATACGGAAACGGAGCGCTTGATCCAGATCGCGCTTGAGCGGCTGATGCAGGGCCGCACATCCTTCATCATCGCGCAGCGCTTGAGCACCGTGCGCATGGCCGACAAAGTGCTGGTGCTGCAAGGAGGGCGGGTGGCCGCCGCCGGCACGCATGAGGAACTGCTGCAGAAATCGGGCTTGTACGCCGAGATCTATTATCGAAACTTGCGGGAGTGAATTGGCTGAAATAGCTTGCCCATCGCCATTCGCTGAGATAACTATACAGTATCGATGACGGAGCCAATTTGGTTGAAAACTCATGCGCCGCGACTGTCCAAATGCTAGCGCCAGGAGGCGAAGATGTCTTGTGGATGGATAGGCTGCAAATTGATTTGCGAGAAACGACTATTTTCCGTATCGTTTATGCTATCTCGAGCTTAAAGTTTGAAGGTTAGGGATTGTACGAGTTCCATGTCTTCTTAGACAGCACGGGTCCGATCGGAGAATGGGGACGGGCCTGCCTCTTGGTGAAGTGAATCAGAAAAGGCGCGACTAGATTATGTCTAACTTAAAGTTCAAATTCAGTGATGATGCCAAAACTGTCTTTTTCTGTCCATCGCCTAATATCGTTTACTATGATGATAAAGATGCGCCAAAGCTCAAACGACTCGCTCCCAGGCGACCTCCGCTCAATCCAGCGCCGCCAGAGAAAGACGACAATACCACTCCAGCAACTGAAGACGAATCTTGAAAGCGCTTAGCAATCATGAAATATCTGAAAGCCAAAATTGTCCACGACACGAAGATTCTGGTAGTGCGCCATCCAACTGAAAATTGCGTCAAATATCCCGAAGACGAGGGTTCGCCCCTGCTGAATGAAGCGGCTCGCGCCAAGGTCTCCTCGGCCCTACCCGCCACAGCCTCGTAAGGACGCTAGGCAAAGCGACACCGAAACGGAGTAACCTATCGGCTTCTCAATCGGCACGGCGGGCGTGGGAACGGGCAGCCCGCGCGGTACGCTGGACGCCTACGCGGACAAGGTAGAAGGCCGCTCCTTCAACCTGCGAGTTCTTTGGCACTTGCTCGTATTTGTAAAGCCCTACAGCCTGCATATGCTGGGCGCTTTCGCGGCGATGCTGGCCGCCTCGGCTTTGACCTTGGCCGTGCCCTTTCTCGTCAAAGTGGCGATCGACGGTCCAATCGTCGCCGGCGACATCGGCGCCCTCGATGAGCTTGTGCTGCTTCTGCTGCTCGCTTTCGTCGGCCTTTACCTGGCGTCGATGGCGCAGCGTTATCTGCTCAGTTGGGTCGGGCAGAAGATGCTGGCGGATTTGCGTTCGGCGCTATTCCGCCATCTGCAGGATATGCCGCTCGCGTACCATGACAATCACATCGTCGGCGTGACCATATCACGCGTGATCAGTGATGTCGGCGTGATTAATCAACTGCTGTCGCAGGGCTTGATTACCTTGACCGGCGACAGCCTGCTGCTGGCTGGAATCGTGGTCGTGATGCTCTCGCTGAATGCGCAGTTGGCGCTGGTGACCTTCTCGATCATTCCCGTCATCGTGCTCGTGACGATTGTCTTTGCGCAAAAGGCGAAGCTGGCCTTTCGCAAGACGCGCGCCCGGAATGCCCACATGATCGGCGATTTGGCGGAGAATCTGAGCGGCATGCGCGTCATCCAGGCTTTTGCCAATGAAGAGATCAGTACCGAACGATTCGACGAGGTCAATGGCGCCAATCGCGACGCGCATGTCGAGGCGATGTCGCTATCCTTTGTATTCCTGCCGACAGTTGAATTCTTGGGCATAGTCGCGACCGGGATCGTGCTGCTTTTCGGCGGCTTGAGCGTGGCCCAAGGCAGCCTCACGCTGGGCACCGTGATCGCCTTCCTCGCTTACGTCAATCGTTTCTTCCTGCCAGTGCAGGAGCTCAGCCAACTCTACGCCACTATGCAGACGGCGATGGCGGGCGGCGAACGGGTTATCAATCTACTGCAGACGGAGCCGGCGATCAAAGACAGCCCCGACGCGCGGAAGATGCCGCCGATAGAAGGGCGCATCAAGTTCCGCGATGTGAGCTTCAGTTATCGCGAGAGTTTGCCCGTCCTGCAGGATATCAATCTGGATATCCCGGCGGGTACGATGGTGGCGCTGGTGGGACCGACGGGCGCTGGCAAGACGTCGATCGCCAACCTCATCGCGCGCTTTTACGATGTCAGCGCCGGGGCGATATTGATCGACGGGATTGATGTCCGTGAAGTCGAACAGCGGTCGATGCGGGCGCAAATGGGATTGGTTTCGCAGGACCCGTTCATCTTCCCCGGGACTATCGCCGACAATATCCGCTTCGGAGCGCCGGAGGCCACGCTGGAGGAGGTGATGGCTGCCGGCGATTTGGCCAACGTGGCCGAGTTCGCGCGCGATCAGCCGCATGGTTACGAAACTGAAATCTTCGAAGACGGCGCCAATCTGTCACTGGGCCAGCGCCAATTGATTTCCATCGCGCGCGCTATCCTGGCTGACCCGCGCATCCTGATCATGGACGAGGCGACCTCGAGCGTGGATATGATTACCGAAGCGCTAATTCAGGATGCCCTGCGCAAGCTGCTTTCGGAGCGCACCGCCTTCGTTATCGCCCACCGGCTCAGCACGATCGTCAACGCCGATCTCATCTGCGTTGTCGATGGCGGGCGCATTCATGAGATGGGAAGTCATGCGGAATTGCTTGGGCGGCGGACGCTCTATTATGAGCTCTACCAGCGGCAGTTTGTCGACCTGGCGGATTGAGACCGTACACGCAACGCGAGCGGGGCAAATGCGCCCATGGTAGCGCCAACTAATCGTCGGCGCGTCAGAAAGCGGGAGCGGATTGCGCGGCGCTTCAAGCCAAACGAATCAGCTCGGGAGTGGCTAACTAGGTGGATATGTCTCTGCGTCGAGTGAGACGGACGAGCCAAGGCTCGCCCCTACAAAGCTCCAAAATAGGGAGAACACAGAAGGCGCAGAGATTTTTGACAAGATCGTAAGCAGCTTATATCCTCAACAATAGACACTCCCCTTTTTTCATTTTACTTGACATTTCCCCCGACAGTGCATCAACCGCAGGCGGCTAGAATCGGTCAATCATACGCAGGCCCTGGAATATCAGTCCGTCTCTACGCTGTCAAAGAACTCAGGCGGTTTGGAGCCGATGAAGGCGAGTACCTTGTGGATGTCGTAACCCGCTTGCTCCAGCAAGCCCAGGATGTCGATGAGCACCCAATTCTCGGCCAACTTATCCCCCTCGACGCGCCAGAAATCCATGTAGCGCAACTTAATTGGTTTTCCGCTGGCGGGAATACCGAACCAGTCACCGGTGTGGGTGGCATGCTGATAACCGTGCGCGGCTACATAGTCCCCTTCAGCGATGCGGATCTCGTCGCGCGCCACTTTGTCGGGAATAGCATTGATGGCGGGCCTACGCAACACCTCCTCGAACTCCTTGATGCCGCGCAGCGTGCCGATACCCGCTGGACCGTACCAAGCCATGTCCTCGGTCCAAAACTCCTCCATAATCCCGAGCACGCTCTTGTTGAGGGCGATGTACAAACGTTCGATCAGTTCTTTGTTTTTCTCTTCTTTGCTTTTTTCAGTAGACATTTCTTCATCTCCTTCGGTGTTAGATTGATATGTGCCTTACCTGTCCCCGAGTCGCCGATTTCCGTACCGGCGCACCATGGCCAGGGCATCTGCATAGGTCAGGAGGGGCCGCTCGCGTACGGCATCCTCGCGACTCTACATGGAGAGCCTGGCCGGAAAAACAGCAACGAAATATCGACTTTGCTCAATACCTTCTACCAGCATGGATGGCTTGAAAGAGCAAAATCTTTCCAGTAAATTGATAGCAGATAGCAGATATGTGACTGATATAGCGATGGCTCCGATAGACTAGAGGAGTCTGGCCAGCGCCACAACCTGACCAGCGAACAAGCGACAATAACAGACGAGACAATAGCGCGCGGAGGTGCAAGGTATGAATATCGGAACAGGCAGTTCGGAGCGTCAGGTCTACGTTGGCGGGGAGTATGTTCCCGAAAATGAGGCGCGGATCTCTGTCTTCGACCATGTGGTGCTCTATGGTGACGCCGTGTTCGATACGGCCTGCGCCTGGGGCGGCAAGGTGTTCAAACTGGACGAACATGTGGATCGGCTATTCGAATCCGCGCGCGCTCTGAAGATTGAGATTCCTCTCGACAAGGAGGGCGTGAGGGAGGTCGTTCTTGAGGTCATGAGGCGCAACAAGCTTGAAAATGCCTATATCAAAATAATTGTGACTCGGGGAGTGGGACGTATGCCCCTGATGAGCCCCTACAACTGCGCGCCCAATCTGATCGCCTTTGCCATCCCCTACATCAGCCTAATTGACAGTGGCGTACAACAAGATGGCCTTAGGGCTGGCATATCATCCATGCGCAGGATCCCTTCCGAGTGCTTGGATTCAAAGATCAAGTGCTGCAATTACTTGAATCACATCCTGATGCGCATGGAGGCAAATGAGGCCGGGCTCGACGAGGCTATCGAGCTTGACATCGGCGGCTACGTTGCCGAAGCGCCGGGCTACAATGTGTTTCTAGCGAAGCAGGGCGTATTGTACACACCGGGCGAAAACATCCTCGTCGGGGTGACAAGACAGACGGTTATGGAGCTGGCGGCGGCGGAAGGAATGGAAACTGTAGTGGGCCGATTGACCGCCTTCGACCTCTACAACGCTGACGAGGTCTTCTTGACCAGTACAGCGGGTGGCATCTTTGCCGTCAGGGAAGTGGATGGGCGAACGATCGGACGCGGTAGGCCAGGTCCGATCACGCAAATGCTGAATCAGAAGTATATGGAGCTACTCGAAAGCGGCGCGCAAAGCACGCCTGCATACCCGTGAGCGGGCAGAGATGCATAAGCCAGGCGCTCAAGGGCGGCCGCGTGATTGATCGCAGTCGGGATTCAAAACCTGTTTTGGCAGGTAAATTCAAGTATTCTCAGAAAGCAAATCTAGCAACGGAGTTCACTATGGGTATGCAAAATTTCGCTCCGGAATTTGAAACGCCAGAGCAATACATCATCGATATCACTTACATCATTTGGGAAGAAGCGAACGTGGGACGCATTCGTGATTGGTACGCGCCTGTGTGCCCGATACGTTCCCCGCACGGTGTCATGAACACGGCAGAAGAAATACTCAATGAAACCTTGGAGCAGATGCACGTTTTTGCCGAACGGAAACCACTGGCAGATGATGTAATCATTGGTGACAAGCCCAGCGGCTTCTATTCATCGCATCGAGTTCGTTCAGTAGGAAGGCACATGGGAGCCAGCGCGCTGGGCCCGGCAACCGAACGCGCTTACCAAGGCTTAGGCATTGCCGATTGCCTGTGCCGCGACAACAAGATCGTGGAGGAATGGAAACTGCGCGACCACGCTTCATTTGTCCAGCAGCTCGGCATGGATCCGGTGGAGCATGGTCTTTCCCTGGGTAAGAGTAATCCCGAAGCGTATGCCATTGGCAACGAAGCAATGCGCCATCGCTGGGTGGACGAAAATGGGTTGACCATCCTGGGTGATAAAGCCATCGCCAACCGCATTCTCGACGCCTGTGACGCGCTGTGGAATGGAAAGCATCTCAACATTGTTGCTGAGAAATATGTGGCGGCGGCGCGGTTTGAAGGACCAAGTGGTCATCTTCGCTACGGTCGCGAACCAGTAAGCAATATGGTCACTAGCATAACGGCCTCGCTGCCGGACGGACGTTTCGAGCCACATCATCTCATCGTTCGCCAACAGAATGATCGGGCTGTTAGGGTGGCAATGCGCTGGACTTTCTGCGGCAGCCACAGCGGGCGCGGTCGATATGGAGCGCCAACGAATGCCCCCGTAGCTATCCTGGGGATCTCCCATTTTGAATTACATGATGGTTTGATCGCAAGTGAATGGATGGTGGCGGATGAAACAGCCATTTACGCCCAAATTGCCGCATATCAGGAGATTTGACACTAGAAAGTGAAGTTTGCTTCCTGCAAATCTCCAATCTCCAGCTTCCGAGAACGGACACCATCACAATGGGTTTGGAAACTCAGGGTATAGTATCGCGTTATCATGGTTCTATCTCGAAGTTCGATAAGGAAGCATTAGGCGACAGGTTCTATTCGCAACATAAACAGGGAGCCTGACTATGAAAGCGTTAATCACCGGCATCAGCGGGCGCGTCGGCGCGAACCTGGCCCATCAGATGAAGGTGCGCGGCTACGAAATCTGCGGGCTGGTCATGCCCAACGATCCCCATGCGGCAAAGGCGGAGCGGCTCGGCGTCGAGATTGTGGAGGCCGATCTCGCCGATGCCGAACGCGTGCGCGCGGCCGCTGACGGCGTCGATGTCATCGTCCATCTGGGAGCGCAGATACCGCAAGGGACGGACCCGTCGGAGCGCATGCTTGACGTCAACACGCGCGCGACCATGAGCTTGCTTGAGGGCGCGCTGACTTCGTCCGTTCCGCTCAAGCGCTTTCTGCTGGCCAGCACCTACCAGACCTACAATCCCTTCATCACGCGCGATGTCACATTTGACGAAAACACAGCGCAGCAACCAATCGACATCTACGCGCTGACCAAGCTGCTCTCCGAGGAGATCTGTCTGTCATACATGCGCGAGTACGGCACGCCGGTGACGATTCTGCGCTATTGTTCGATCAAAGCCGCCAACGAGGTGCTGGGCATGCTCCACCCAGCCTGGTTGAATTATTTCATCGAAATGACGCTGTCCAAGAACCGCGTTCCCTGGTTTGGCGCGGAACACATTGACGAAACCAAGGCGATCATGAGCGAGCTCTTGAAGACGCCGGACGCGGTCTGCGCGGTTCGCGACGCCGATGGGAAGCCTTGGCAGCTGGTTGTCACCGATGTGCGCGATGTAGCAGCTGGCACGATTCTGGCGCTGGAAAGCGAGGCGGCAGTCGGCGAAGCTTTCAACATGACGGGATGCCCGCCGATTTCCTACCCGAGCGCGGCGCGCCTGCTGGCGGACGCGACCGGGCGGCCATACCGCGATGTGCAGATGCCATTCTGGCGCGGCGCGGGCGCCTCGACTGAGAAGGCGCGAGCCCTCCTGGGGTACGATCCGCAATGGAGCTTCGACAGGATGGTGGAGACGGCGCTGGCATACGAACGCGGCCAACCGATTGACCAGATTCCCTATTAGGCGCGCTGTCGGAATCCAGTCGCTAGGCATTGGTCCCGCGCAGGAAGTCGAGGCTCTGTTTCATGCCAATGGCGGGCGGGGGCAGCTGATCGGGATACCAGCGCCGCTCATACTCCAACGAGTAGAAACCCTCATACCCGATGCGCGTCAAGGAATTGACAATTTCTTTCCAGGGCACAATTCCATGACCGACCACGGCCGCGATGCGATCCGTGCCGTGCCAGAAGAAGTCCTTGACATGCACGTGCTGGACGCGCGGACCTTGCAGGGCGATCGCCATCTCATACACTTCGCTGTTCATGAACGCGAGATTGGCTTGATCGTACAGGACACCGACATTGGGCAGGTCTACCGCGCGCACGATGGCCATGGTCATTTCGGCCGATGTCGCCATCGTGTCCATGTGATTCTCGATGTTGAGTTGCAGGCCCGCGCTCGCGGCGTACTCGCCAAGCTCCCGCAGCGATTCGGCGAGCCAATTCAAAGCGATGCCCTGGTCAGACGCGGCGACTTCATGCCCGCCGAAAACGCGAATAGCCGGGCAATCCAGGGCGACGGCGATGTCAATGACGCGCTTCAATTCGGCGACCGCTCGCGATCTGGCCTGAGCCTCCGCGCTATTCATGTCTTTGGTGTAGGGCACAAGACCGGCGACAAGGAGCCCGGCGTCGGCGGCTCCCTGCCGAATGCTGTTTAGCTCGTCTTGCGTTGTCGCGAGCGTCAAGCCGCAGGGGTAGTCGTCAGCGCAGATGATCTCGATCCCGTCCAAGCCGAGCGCGGCGAAAAGGTCCAGCGCCTCGCGCAAGGTTGACTCCGGCGTTGCCATTGTGTGTCCGACAATTTTCATCGTTTCAGCCCTTCCGCGCTTGATCGGGCGTTGTGTCTTTCTGCGACGGGTGAAGGAAGGAGCGCATCTCTTTATAGCATACATCTTTTGCGTATAGAGAGCATCGTCGGGGCGGCTTGATGGGACGCCCATCTTTCAAGTATTGGTTGTTGCGGGCGACCAGATTGGTCGCCCCTACAGCGGTCTCGGCGCGACACAGGCTTTTCCTGCGCGCATTGCAGTTCAGCAAACATTGCTGAACCGAGCCGACCTTTCGACTGTAGCGACAAAATGCGTTAGGATTGTGCAGGCGGGGGTACGCTCGTAGGCTGGAGCTTGCATGAGCGAGAGATTTTGATGGCGCGGTCTAGAGCCGAAGAGGAGCAGTGTGAGACGCCGGTCACGCTGATTGACTGTGACGTGCACCCCTACCTCAAACATGAGGATGAACTGCGCCAATATCTGCGCGAGCCTTGGCGCAGCCGGACGATTCCATCGCGCCGCCAGATTTATTTGCCGCCGGGCGACGGCCGCCGGCTGGATGCAATGCCCGAAGACGGCCGCCCGGCTGGGTCGGATCCCAGGCTCGTGGAGAGGCAGGTGCTGCAAGGCATCGGCGCCGACTACGTCATTCTGATTCCCTCATCGAGCATCAGCATCATTCCCGATCCGGTCTTCGCCGCCGCTGTCGCCCGCGCCTGGAACGACTGGCAAATCGACACCTGGCTGGGCGCGTACAACTGGCACGGTCGTTTCAAAAGCTCGATTGTGATCGCGCCGCAGAATCCGGAGCGCTCGGTCGAAGAGATCGAGCGGCTGGCCGGTCACCCGCATTTGGCGCAGGTTCTGGTGGGTTCGAGCGCCTTGGCCGCCTATGGCAAGCGTCAATATCACCCCATCTGGGAAGCGGCGGCGCGCCACAATCTGCCGGTCGCGCTGCATGTCGAGAGCCCGGTCGGTCCGACGCCGCCTTCGCCCCTGGGTTATCCGACCTATTTTCTTGAGTTTCACACGCTTTATCCGACCATTTACATGACCCATCTCGTCAGTCTGATCGCCGAAGGCGTCTTCGAGAAGTTCCCGGATTTCAAATTCGTCTTCGTCGAGGGAGGCAGCGCCTGGCTGGCGCCAATCATGTGGCGGATGGATAAGGACTGGCGGGGCGCGCGGGCGGAAGTACCCTGGCTGAAGCGCCGACCGAGCGACTACTTGCGCGATCACATTCGCTTTTCAACGCAGCCGGTCGAAGAGCCGGATAACCCGCGCCATCTGCTTCATATCTTCGAGATGATGGATGCCGAGCATATATTGATGTTCGCTTCCGATTATCCGCATTGGGATTTTGACGACCCGAAGCGCGCCTTTCCGCGCCTGACCGATCAACTGAAGCGGCGGATTTTCTGCGAGAACGCGCGCGAACTCTATCACCTGCCAGCGACTAGACCTTTCGACAGCTTGGATTCGACGCAATCCATGGCCGAAGCGCAAGATGTAGGGGCGACTCGGTGAGTCGCCCGCTGCAGGACAAAATCGTAGGGGCGACTCGGTGAATCGCCCGTCCAAGCGAAGAAGTGTAGGAGTTTCAGACTGAATGGCGAGATATGTTGTAGGCCCCGCCTCCGAGTTGCCGCCCAGCAGCCGGCGCATCGTCCGCGTGAACGGGCGCGAGATCGGTGTCTTTAACGTGCGAGGCGCGTATTATGCCTTGCGCAACCTCTGCCCGCACCAGAGCGCGCCGCTCTGTCTCGGCGAGGTGACCGGCTTGGCGGTTTCCGACGAGCCGGGCGAGATCGAGTGGACGCGCGAGGGCGAGATCTTACGCTGCCCCTGGCACGGTTGGGAATTTGACTTGCTCACGGGCTGTACGGTTTTCAAGTCCCAGGCGTGCGTAAAGACATACGACGTGCGCGTTGAACAGGCGACGTTGGCGCGAGACAGCGAAGGCGTGGAGACCTACCCCGTGCGGGTCGAGAATGAGCTCGTAATTCTTGAGTATTGAATCGGAGAGCGCCATGCGAATTGCGATGATCGAAGTCGGGCACTGGCATGCCGGCATGCACTTGCGCTCCTTCCAATTGGCTGAGGGCGTGGAGATAGTCGGCGTTTCCGATCATCAGCCGGGCGTGGCTGCGGCATTTGCACAGGAGTCAGGCGGCAGAGCTTTTGAGCGCTATCAGGACATGCTTGAGGCGACAGCGCCGGACTTTGTCGTCGCCATGGGAACCCACGCCGATATGCCCGCCATCGCCAGATTTGTGCTTGAGGCCGGCATCCCCTTGGCGATGGAGAAGCCCGTCGGTCTCTCGGCAAACGATGTCGCGCCGCTGGTGGAGCTGGCGGAGAAACGGAATGCCTTTGTCGCTGTGCCGCTCATCAATCGCTACAGCGGGATGTGGCGCCAGCTGGATGAGTTGGAGGCCGTCGGACGCGTGGGCGCGCGAACTCATTATCACTTTCGCGTCATCAACGGTCCGCCGGAACGATATGAATTGGACGGCGGCGGCTGGATGCTGGATCCGGCGATTTCCGGCGGCGGCTGCCTGCGCAATGTTGGCATTCATGGGATCGATGGTTTCCTGCGATTCGTCCAAGGCGAGGCGGTCGAAGTCCTCAGCGCCGCGCTGAGCTATCGCGCGCACGGCAAAGCGATCGAAGACTTCTGCGCCGCCCTCTTGCGCTCCGAAAGCGGTGTGATCGGAACGGTCGAAGCCGGTTATTCCTATGCCTCGATGAAGCCGGGCGGCGACTTTGAAGGTCGGCTGGCGGCCGCCAACTGCTATATCATCGACCGCAACGACGCGCTGCATGTGGCGACGCTGGACGACGGCGCCCTGCGGACGCCTTCGATTCCCGATCAGGGCGAGCGCTACGACCAGTTCGGGCGCGATACGCTGGCGCGGCTGCGGGAGGGGCGCCCGCCGATTGCAAGCCTGAACGACTGCTGCCGCGCTATGCAGGTCATTGATGAGATCTACGCCAAGGCGCGGCGCACACCCTATCGTTCGTAGTGATTTGTAGAGAGAGGAGCATTATCGAGCCCAGCCAAATAGCAAAAAGCCGATGGTCGGCTGCAAGTTCAGATTGATACATGGATTAGGAGGACAAAATGTCAAAGAAGTACCTGCTTATATTGCTAGTCGCGGCGCTGGGCGTATTCTCGGCTGCGGGGCAATCGGACGAGATGGGCTCGTTTCTGGTTGGGGAATTCGAGGGTCCGACGATCATCACCGATATGGAGATGATGCCGGCCATGTTCAGTGAATCGCCTATGTTGAGCGCGCTGGTGGAAGCCGGCGATTTGCCGCCGGTTGAAGAACGCCTGCCGGCCAATCCGGTGGTGATCCAGCCGGCGCACGAGATCGGCCAATACGGCGGTCAATGGCGCCGCGGTTACACCGGACCCGGCGACGTTTGGAATGCGCGCCGCATCGCTGGCAACGACAATCTCTTGTTCATGGATTACACGCTGAACGAGATCAAGCCCTGGGTCTTCGAAAGCTGGGAAGCCAACGACGACTTCACCCAGTTCACCTTCAAGCTGCGCGAGGGCCACAAATGGTCCGATGGCGCGCCCTTCACATCGGACGACATCGTATTCTGGTTTGAGGAGCTCTTCCTGAATGAAGAGTACCTGCCGGCACGCTCGACCTTCCTCTCGGTCAACGGCGAATTCGCGACCTTGACCCAGATCGACGAGCTGACGGTGCAATACACTTTCAGCGCGCCTTATCCGCTATTCCTGAAGGTGATGGCGACGCCCTCCAGCGACATCGCCAACCATGCGCGCCGCGGCTGGAACGGTCATGGCGGTTACGCGCCGGCGCATTACATCAAGCAGTTCCACCCGGACTTCGCCGATGAAGCCGAGTTGAATGCGATTCTGGCAGAAGGCGGCTACTCCAATTGGGTGGATCTGGTCAAAACCAAGAACGATTGGGCGCGCAATCCGGACCTGCCGACCCTGGCGCCCTGGCGCGTCAAGCTGGCGCCGGCCGACAACCCGGTCTACGTCCTGGAGCGCAACCCCTATTTCTTCGGCGTGGACACAGAAGGCAATCAATTGCCCTATATCGACTCGATTGTGCTCACGCTGGCGGAAGATCTGGAGGTGCTCAACCTGCGCGCCATCGCCGGCGAGTACGATATGCAGA
The DNA here is from genome assembly GCA_026706455.1 of Chloroflexota bacterium. GTDB lineage: Bacteria > Chloroflexota > Anaerolineae > Aggregatilineales > Phototrophicaceae > UBA6055. The sequence continues at coordinate 13,949 of JAPOYS010000007.1, forward strand.
GTCGACACATTGACCTGCAGAAGCTGCCGCTCTATCTGGAAAACGCCGAGCGCGGCGATTACACAATCCGCCTCGATCCCTCCGACTATGGCGCGAACGTCTTGCTCTTCTTCGGCATGACCTACAGCGCCGATGCTGAAATCGCTGGCTGGCTGCAGAATGTGGACTTCCGGCGCGCCGTCTCGATGGGCATTGATGGCGGGCAGGTCAACGAGACCTTCCTGCTGGGCTTGGGTGAAGCGCGTTCGGTGGTGCCGACCCCGGCAAACCCGTATTATCCGGGCGAAGAGTACGAGACGCTCTGGACCGCATTCGACGCCGAAGCCGCCAATCAATTGCTTGACGATATTGGCTTGTCGGAGAAGGATGGCGACGGCTTCCGCCTGCGCGCGGACAACGGACAGCGGCTGACGCTAACGCTGACGACGCCGGGCGCCAGCTTCGTGCCCTATCCCAAGATCGCCGAGATGGTCGCCAGCCAGTTGCGCGGCATCGGCTTGGATGTCATCCCCGAGCAATTGGAGCGCAGCTTGTGGCAATCGCGCATCGACAACGGCGAAATCCAGATGAGCCTGTGGGATAACGGCGGCACCGAAGACGTCTTCCTGCACTTCAACAATACTTGGCTTTGGGCGCGCCCGAATTACACCGACTGGATGCGCAGCGGCGGCGCGATTGGCGACGAGCCGCCAGCCGAGATCAAAGAAGCGATGGAGATCTGGGTCAGCGGACCCGCTTTGCCGCTGGAAGAACGGATTGAGGCGGGCAAGCGGCTTTGGGTGCTCTTCGCCGAGAACGTCTGGCAGGCGGGCATCGTCGGCAATTCACCGGTGGTCTTGGGCACGCGCGTGGTCAAGAACGCCATGGGCAACGTGCCCGCGCGGCAGCTGTCCAATGTGCTCTGCATGACGCCCGGCTGTACGCTGCCGGAGACCTATTTCCTGAAGCGGTAGGGGTTCTGCCCCCCGCCCCAAACCCTTCCCCGGCGGGTCGGTGTCGGCGGGTCAGTGTCTACGCGACCCTACGCGACCCCAAAATGAGGGAGGAGCTTTACGTCTCCACTAATCTTTCGGCGTATGCTCCCCTTCCCTCCCTGTGGGATGCCCTCCATAGAGATGGAGGGAAGGGGCCGGGGATGGAGGGCAAACCATGAGGCGAACCACTCCGCCATGCTGACTTATACGATTCACCGCTTTCTGCTGGCGCTGGTCACCATTTGGGCGATCAGCGTCTTGTCCTTCGCGATCATTCAGTTGCCGCCGGGCGATTACGTCACCGCTTATATCGCCCAGCTGGCCAGCAGCGGCGTCGACGTCACGCCCGAATTCGCCGAGAACCTGCGCCAGCAATACGGCTTGGACAGCCCCATCTGGGTTCAGTATATGAAGTGGATGCAGCAGATCGCGCGCGGCAATTTCGGGCGTTCGCTGGAATGGCAAGTGCCGGTGATGACGATCATTGGCGACCGACTGTGGCTGACGATGACGGTGTCGGTATCGGCTGTGGTTTTCACCTGGGCCTTAGCGCTGCCCATCGGCATTTATTCGGCTGTGCGGCAGTATTCAATCGCCGATTACATCTTCACATTCATCGGTTTTATCGGCTTGGCCGTGCCCAGCTTTTTGCTCGCCCTGATCTTGATGTACGTGGGCTTCCGTTATTTTGGCGCCAATATCGGCGGTCTATTTTCGCCGGAATATCTGGTTGCCGATTGGAGCCTCGCCAAGGTCTGGGACCTCATCAAGCATTTGCCGCTGCCCGCCATTATCCTGGGCACAGCCGGCACGGCGCAGCTCATCCGCATCATGCGCGCCAACCTGCTGGATGAACTGCGCAAACCCTACGTCATTACCGCGCGCGCCAAAGGCATGTCCGAATTTCGTCTTATTTTGAAGTATCCGGTGCGCGCCGCCCTCAATCCTTTCGTCAGCACCCTCGGTTATTTGTTTCCCTTCATCATCTCCGGCAGCATCATCGTTGCGCTGGTGTTGAGCCTGCCCACCATCGGTCCCCTGCTTTTGAAAGCGCTGGTGGCGCAGGATATGTTTCTGGCGGGGACGATCGTGCTGTTCTTGGGCATCATGACCGTTCTGGGCACTTTCATCTCGGACATTCTGCTGATGTGGATCGACCCGCGCATCCGCTTTGAGAGGCGAGAATGACGGAAGCGAAGCCGCCCGCCTTTGAGGACGCGTTGGTCGCTAGCGCCGCTGAAGAACGGGTCTCGGTGGCCACGCAATGGCAACTGATGTGGTGGCGCTTTCGCAAGCATCGTCTGGCGATGATCAGCGCCTTGGTGATCGCCGCCTTTTATTTGGTGGCGATATTCGCTGACTTCCTGGCTTATGCCGATCCGCACAAAACCGAAGCCTTTCGCTCGTTGATCGCCCCGCAGCCGATTCACTTCTTTGACGAGGGCCGCTTCAGCCCGCATGTATTCGCGTTGATTGGCAAGCGGGATCCGCGCACATTCAAGCGCGTCTATGAGCCCGATCCCGAGCGGAAGATTCCGCTGCGCTTCTTCGCTGAAGGTTACAAATACAAGTTCCTCGGTCTCATCAAGACAAATCGTCATTTGATTGGGGTGGAAGGCGGGGCTGCGGAAGAGTTGATATTTTTGCTGGGCACCGATCAATTGGGGCGTGATCTATGGTCCCGCTTGATGATCGCCTGCCGGCTGTCGCTCACGATCGGTTTGGCTGGCGTGACGCTGAGCCTGGTCTTGGGCGTATTGCTGGGCGGCATTTCGGGACTTTACGGCGGCGCTATTGATACGCTTATTCAGCGCGTCATCGAGATTTTGCGCTCGATACCGACGATTCCGCTGTGGATGGGCTTGGCGGCGGCGATGCCGCGCGATTGGGGCGTGGTGCAAGTGTATTTCGCCATCACGGTCATCCTGTCGTTGATCGGCTGGACGGACTTGGCGCGGGTGGTTCGCGGTCGCTTTCTCGCCTTGCGCGAAGAAGATTTCGTCTTGGCGGCTGAGTTGGCCGGCGTGGGTCAGATGCGGATTATCTTTCGCCACATGGTTCCGTCGTTCCTGAGCCACATCATCGCGGCGACAACGCTGGCGCTGCCGAATATGATCATCAGCGAAACGGCGCTCAGCTTCCTTGGGCTTGGGCTGCGGCCGCCGGCGGTGAGTTGGGGCGTGCTGCTGCAAGACGCGCAGAATATCCAGACCGTGGCGATTTCGCCCTGGCTGCTCACGGCGGCGATCCCGGTGGTGGCGGTGATTCTGGCTTTTAACTTTTTGGGCGACGGCTTGCGCGACGCGGCCGATCCTTATGGCTGATTTTACGAAGACGGACGTTGTAGGAGCGAGACTTGTCTCGCCCTCCCGCCAGGCCATAGGCCAGCGGGCGTTTCGGTGCCGCGCGTAGACACTGCGGGTCAAACGCCCCTACAGCCGACTGGGTTAAGGTAGGTGATCCGGCATGACAAATTCGCCAATCCTCACGGTGGATAATCTGAAGACCTATTTCTTCACCGATGAAGGCGCGGTGCGGGCGGTTGACGGCGCCAGTTTCGAGGTTCATGCCGGCAAGACGGTCGGTATTGTGGGCGAGAGCGGCTGCGGCAAAAGCGTGACGGCGCTGTCGATTCTGCGCATCGTTCAACGGCCGGGGCGCATCGTCGAGGGCGCAATCCGTCTGCGGCGCGCTGATGCGTCGGGGAAGCGCGGGGAGGTGGACTTGGCGAGCCTTGATCCCGAGGGCGCCGAGATCCGCGCCATCCGCGGCGGCGAGATCGCCCTCGTCTTTCAGGAGCCGATGACATCCTTCAGCCCCCATTACACCATCGGCAATCAGATCGTCGAGACGATCCAACTGCATCAGGCGGTCGGCAAAGCGGAAGCCAGAAGCCGGACGATCGAGCTGCTGCGCATGGTCGGCATTCCGCGGCCCGAACGCCGCATTGATGAATACCCCTTTGAATTGAGCGGCGGCTTGCGCCAGCGCGTCATGATCGCCATGGCGCTATCCTGCAATCCGAAAATCCTGATCGCCGACGAGCCAACCACAGCGCTGGATGTCACCACCCAGGCGCAGATACTCGATTTGCTGCGGGACATTCAAGCGAGGACGCAAATGTCGGTCATCATCATCACGCACGATATGGGCGTCATCGCCGAAATGGCCGATGACGTAATCGTCATGTATCTCGGGCGCGTCGTGGAAAGCGGACCCGTGGATGAGATTTTCCACGCGCCGAAACATCCCTATACCCAGGCGCTATTGCGTTCGATACCGAGCATTTTCGCCGAGCCGCGCAGCAAGCTGCCAACGATCGCCGGGTCGATACCGCATCCCCACAATCGCCCGTCCGGCTGTCCCTTTCATCCGCGCTGCGCGGAAGCCATGCCGGGGTTGTGCGAGCGGCACGCGCCGCAACTGCTTCCCCTTAGTCCGTCGCAGAAAGCCAGTTGCTTCTTGTATCATGAGCCGGAAGAGGTCGCGCCGGCATGAGCGAGCGTTCAAAGGCCGACGCGCCCTTGCTCGAGGTGAAGAAGCTGCGGCGCTTCTTCCCGATCCGCAAAGGTTTGCTGCGGCGGGTGGTCGGGCAGGTGCGGGCGGTCGACGATGTCAGCTTCCACATAAAAAGGGGCGAGACGCTCTCTCTCGTCGGCGAGAGCGGCTGTGGCAAGACGACCACGGCGCGTTGCATCTTGCGCGCGCTGAAACCGACGGCCGGTCAGGTGCTGTTTCAAACGGCGGCGGGCGATGTGGTCGATACGGCGGCACTGCCCAAACGAGCGCTGCAGCCCTTTCGACATCAGATGCAAATGATATTTCAAGATCCATTTTCCTCGCTGAATCCGCGCATGACCGTCTTCGATATCATCGCCGAACCCCTTCTAGCCAGCGGGGTCAAGAGCCGTGAACAGCGCCGGCGCCGGGTGGAAGAGTTGCTGGAATTGGCGCGGCTGCGGCCCGAATTCATGGGGCGCTATCCGCACGCCTTCAGTGGCGGGCAGCGGCAGCGTATCGGCATCGCGCGGGCGCTGGCGCTCAATCCCAGCTTGATCGTGGCTGATGAGCCGGTTTCCGCCTTGGATGTCTCGGTGCAGGCGCAGATTCTCAATCTGATGCTCGATCTCCAGGACGAGCTGGGCTTGACTTATCTTTTCGTCGCGCACGATCTCAGCGTGGTCAAGCATATCAGCGATCGCGTGGCTGTCATGTATGTCGGCAAGATCGTTGAGATCGCCGAGACCAAGCATCTCTTCAACGCGCCGCAGCATCCCTACACCGAAGCCTTGCTGTCAGCCGTGCCCAAGCCGGATCCGCGCCTCCGTGCCGAGCGCATCGCGCTCAAGGGGGAAGTCGCTGACGCGGCGCAACCGCCGACCGGCTGCTATTTTCATCCGCGCTGCGCCTATGCAATCGACCGCTGCCGCACTGAGGCGCCGCAACTGGAAGAAACGCAGCCCGGTCACTTTGTCTCCTGTCATCGCGCCAAGGAGATTGAACTGACCGGTGTAGAAGCGCCGGGGATTGGAAAGCCGAGCTGATGAATTTGTCCGATATTCGGATTGGCATTGTCGGCTGCGGCTTGGTCGGGCGGCAGTACGCGGAGCGCTTGCGCAGCTTGGGAGCGCCGGTTGCGGCGGCGGCCGACCCAGTTCAGGAGCGCGCTAAAAACGTTGCTGCGCTCAGCGGCGCGGCTAGTTATGCCAGCGCGCGCGATCTGCTGGAGACGGAAGCGATCAATCTGCTCTGCGTTTGCTCGCCGACGCCCTATCACTACGAAGCGGTGATGGCGGCGGCGCAGCGGGGCGCGCATATCTTCTGCGAGAAACCGCTGGCGGAGACCTTGGGGCAGGCGCGGGAGATGCATCGCGCGGCGCGCGAGACCGGCGTCACGCTGGGCCTGGGCTTCAAGATGCGCTTTGAGGCGGTCTTCGCCGAGGCCAAGACCATGATTGACGCGGGCGATATTGGGCCGCCCTTGTATTCGATAATTAGCTACTTCCAGCAGGTCCCGCCACCCGATCGAGCTTGGTACAAGGAATTCGGCGCCGCTCGCGATAATATCGTCCACGCGATTGATCTATCCAATTGGCTTCTGGATCGGCGGCCGCTTCAGGTCAGGGCGCGGCTGGACAATCGCTTGGGATACAAAGGCGAAGACAAGGTTTTTCTGCAAGTGGCTTACGCCGATGGCGCGCTGGCGTCGATACACGGCGGCTGGGTGGGACCAGAGTATCCGCCAGTGGCGACCGCCCACGACATCCTGTTCCAGGTCGTTGGCGAAGCGGGTTATATCGCTGGCGATCGTTCCGGTCATCTAAAGGTCGCCAGCAAGCGCGGCGTCGAAAGACACAAGCTTGACCCGGTGGATAGCTTTTCGGCGGAGCTGAGGGCATTTCTGAAGGCTTTGAGACGTGGGGAAGATCCGCCGGTTTCGGCCGATGACGGCTTGGTCGCCCAGGCTGTCATTGAGGCGGCTTTCGAGTCCCACCGTCGGGGCGAGGCCGTCGAGCTCGATCCGCGTGATTGGCTCGGAGACGGGGCGGGCGCGCTCAGGCTCTAATCGATTCGACATCGACGCGGCAGCCGGTTTCATGGCTAAGCGTGGCCGCGCTCAGCAGCCGTTGAATGCGCGCGCCGTCTTCGAAGCTGGGGCTGACTTCCACATCATTGATTATGCCATTGATGAAGGCGCGGATCATAAAGTCTTCCGAGCGGAAGGTGTCGCGATAGGTGTTGTGCACGGTGTCGCGGCGGGCGCCGCCCCAGATATGCTCAGGTATCGCCAATTCGCGGATCATGCCTTCGCCGACGCGCGCGCCTTTGACTTGCTGAGTTTTGTCCCAATCGATGAAGTTGTAGAGCGTGCCATCAGCGCCGTGGAATTCCATGTGGTGCGTCTGGCCGAAGGGACTGTCTTCGTAGCAGACGGCGGTGCAGTGGATCATGCCGAAAGCGCCATTGGCGAATTCCAGCGTGAGCATGCAGGAGTCGTCAAGGACCTCGTAGGGCTTGCCGGCGGGGTCGATGCGCGGGCGCGGCACGCTGAAACCGAGCCGGCAACTGACCGCGCGGATGGCGCCGAAGAACCACTCAGCCAGGTAGAGAAAATGCGATCCGAGATCGCCCAGGACGCCGGAGCCGGCGATCTTGCGGTCGAAGCGCCACAGATAATCCCCATCGCGCGCGAAGCCGGTGTAATAGCGCATGTTGAGATGATAGGGCCGGCCGAGGTAAGCGCTGTCGATCAGTTCCTTGAGGTAACGAGCCGTCGGCATGAAGCTGTAGGTGAATGGCACAAGCGTCTTAATCGCTGTTGCTTTGACCGCCTCCGCCATTTCCAGCGCCTGCGCGTAATTCAGCGCGATCGGCTTCTCGCAGAGAATATGCAGCTTCCGCTCGATGGCCTTCATGGCAATCGGATAGTGCATGTTATTCGGCGTGGCGATGATGATCGCGTCCAGATCGGCAGAATCAATCATCTCGCTGTAATCCGTGTAGACCTGCGGGATGCCCCAGGCGCCGGCAATCGATTGCGCATTTTGCCGATTGCGGCCGCAGATAGCGGCGGCGCGGGCGCGGGGGTGGCTGGCGAGGGCGGGCAGGTGCATGGCGTCCGCCCACCAGCTCGTGCCGACGACGCCTACAGATACTGTGTTGCTAGTCATCGTCATCTTCCGTACAATGAGTCCGATTGTTTCAGCGCTCATTGTAATTTTTCAGCAGCCATTAGGCAATGAAAGCCTGTCGGGTGTGTCCAATGCGAAATCTATTCGACAGAAGTGTCCTGGATCGACTGCTCTTTACGGCGATCGTGGTTGGCGTCTTAATGGCGGCCGGCGGAGCGATTCGCTACTTCATGCTGCAGAACGAACTCTCCACGAACATGGCGGCTCAGATTCACGAAAGCGGCGGCGAGGTCAAGCTGGAGAGCAAAGGCCAGGCGCAGGGTTTGATGGCCTCTGACATCCAGCGGCGGCGGTTGGTTGAGGACCAGTTCAACATGATGGTCGTTGGCGGCATTGGCTTGGCGCTTTTGGGCTTGGGTTGGCTGGGCATGGATATAGCGCGCGGACGTCAACAGCCCAAGGCGCCGGACAGCGAATCAAGCGCGTCATCCTCATGAAACGTTATGCTGTAAACAACCGTTCGCTTCAGATGCCGTAAACAGAACCCGTCTATGGCTCAATCGCTACCGGCAGACGCTTCAAGTTGGACGCTGCGCCAAGCTTTGGGTACCGCGCTCCAGCCGCAGATGATACTGCGCTGCGCATTTGCGAGCGCAATCGTTTGGTTGCTATTGGCCAGCGTGACGCCATCATACGCAAGCCTGATTTTTCATGGCCGATTAGCCCCCTATTTTAGCGCTGGGCTGGGCATGACGCTGGCCAGCGTGATCGTTGCCGCCTTGATCACGGCGCTATTCAGTTCGGACCATACGACGCAGGCGATTCCCCAAAGCCCGACAGCGGTAATTCAAGGCACGATCGCCGCCAGCGTGATCGCGGCCGCGCCCGCCGAAATGTCGGAGGAAACGTTATTCATGGCTGTGTTTCTGATCACGCTGCTGTCTGCAATGATTACCGGGGGCGTGCTGTTTGTGTTGGGCATTATGCGCGCCGGCGGCTTAATCCGTTATATCCCATATCCCATTGTCGGCGGCTTCATGGCGGGTGTGGGCTGGCTGGTCTTCAATGCCGGCTTCATTGTTTTGTTTGGCCTACGACTTAACGCGGAATCTTTGCCGGTACTCTTTGAGAGCGAAATCTTCGCGCGCTGGTTGCCGGCGCTGGTATTTGCCCTGTCCATCCTTGGGCTGCGCGCTCGCGTCAAGAGCACGTTGATTTTGCCGGGCGGTATCATCGTGTCCCTCGTTCTGTTTTATGTCTGGCTCCATATCGGGCTTGGCGATGCCAATACCTTGGCGGAAGCCGGTTGGTTTCTGCCGGAAATGTCGGCTGCGATAAACTGGCAGCTTCCCGATTTTGCCGCCATGGCGCAGATTGATCCCGCCATGATCGAGGCGAGCGCCGGCGGTATCGTGACCCTGGTAGTTGTTTGCGCGCTGAACCTGTTTTTCCGCGCCAGCGCGCAGGAACTCATCATAGACAGAGAACTGGATATCAATCGTGAATGCGCGGTTAATGGCATCGCCAATATAGCGGCGGGCGCATCCGGCGGCGGCATCTTGGCTTATCACGGCCTCATTTCCACCGCGTTGGTGGAGGCGATGCGCATCTATGGTCGTCTGTTCGGGGTCATCTTGGCGCTTATGTTCTTGCTGACGCTCCTGTTCGGAAGCGCGTTATTCTCACTGGTTCCGCGGTTCATTCCCGCCGGACTGATGATGTACTTCGGCTTGCAATTCATGAAAGAGTGGCTATGGGACAGCCGTCCCAGTCTGCCGCGGCGAGATTACGCGGTCGTCATTGTCATCGCGTTGACTACCGCGCTGCTCGGTCTGCTGCCCGGCATCGCCCTCGGCTTGGTTGTGGCGATCGCGGCTTTCGTGCTGGAATACAGCCGGATGGATGTCATCAAGCAGGAGTTCTCGGGCCGCTTCCACCGCAGCAATCTTGACCGCTCCTTCGCGCAGAACCAGTTGCTGCAAAGCGAGGGCGACAAGATTTTGATCTTTCGTTTGCAGGGCTACATCTTTTTTGGCAGCGCCTATCGCTTTTACGAGCATCTGCGAACTCGCATTACCGGCGCTGAAGGCGGTCAGCTCAGATTTATCATTCTCGACTTCAAAGCGGTGCGCGGCTTGGACGTGTCAACGATTGTCGACTTCCAAAAGCTGAAAAAGCTGACGGACGGCAAAGGCATTGAACTGCTGATTGCGAACGCGGCGCCGCATCTGCAGCCGCTGCTGCTTGACAGTGGGATCGTGAAGGCAGGTCCTGACCGTCCCGCGCTGTTTAGCGATCGCGACCACGCGCTTGAATGGTGCGAAAACGCGCTCCTGCGGGAGGCTGCGCTGCTGGTTGACGATCGCGTCACCGTTGAGCAGCAGTTGTCGCTTCATTCAATCGTCGCCCCGCAGGACGCCCGCGCGGCACAGGCTTATCTCGAACGGATGGGGACGCGGGTCGGCGAACCGATATTCAATCAGGGTGATGAATCGGACGCGCTTTATTTCATTGAATCGGGCCGGGTGGATGTCTTGTTGCGCGATGAGACCGGTCAGGCGCTCCGATTGCGCAGTATGACCGCCGGGGCCGTGATCGGCGAAGTTGGCTTTTACCTGGGCAAAGCGCGTTCGGCATCCATCGTTGTGACCGAAGCCGGCGTCTTGCAGCGACTGAACCATGAAGCGCTGCGCCGCATGGAGGAAGAAGCGCCGCAGACGGCTTCGGCGATACACGTGCTGATCGCGAGCCTGTTGTCCGACCGGCTGTCCACGACCAATCGGCTCGTTCAAGAATTGATGGATTGACTGTCGGCCGCGTTTGTCCAGCCAGTGTCGCTCAATTCTCGTAGTTCTTGCCATAGTCCATGTTGGGGATGGGACTGGTGCTTGTCCAGCCGCCGTCGACGACTATCGCTTGCCCGGTGATTCTGGCGGATTCGGTCGAAGCCAGGAAGAGTACGGCGTTGGCGATGTCGCTTGTCTGAATGGCCTGGCCAACGGGAATGAGCGAGCCCCAGCGCGCTTCGTAATCCGGATCGTCATTCAGGTTGCGCGGCGTGATGACGGCGCCGGGCGCTACGCAATTGATGGTGATGCCGTGCGGACTCAACTCCAGCACGAGATTCTTTGCCAGCATTTCCAGCGCCGCCTTGGTCATGCCATAGGCGCTGAGGTAGGGCACGGCGCGGTGGCCTGTCACGGAAGACATGAGCACGATGCGCCCGCTGCTGGCCTGATCGCGGAATTGGCGGGCGGCCGCCTGCGCCAGAAAATAGCTGCCCCGCAAGTTTACGGCGAGCACGCGCTCGAAGTCTGCTGGCGCGTAGCTGAAGAAGTCGCCCCAGGAGGTCAAACCGGCGTTGCAGACGCAGATGTTCAGCTCGCCGAAGGTGGCGACCGCCTGCTTCACCAGCGCGCGCACCGTATCCACATCGGCGACGTCGCCCGCGGCGGCGACGCAGCGAGCGCGGGTCTCGGCGGCAATCGCGTCGGCGGCCGCTTGCGCGCGATCGGGCAGAATGTCGTTCAGGAGGACGGACGCGCCTTCCGCGCAGAATTGGCGCGCGACTTCGTAACCGATGCCTTCGCCCGCGCCAGTCACAATGACCGTTTGATTTGCAAATCGCATCTGTGTCATAATCTGTTCTCTCTGATGCAGTCAACGAAGTCATTTTAACCACCGAGGACACAGAGGCAACCACAAAGCTGTGTGGGCGACCTGATAGGTCGCCCCTACAAATGACGTAGTATCTAGCGCGTTCACCACTCTCAATTGAGGAAAAGAGGCCATGAAATCTGACATCTACGGCGGGGCGGAATTGCTGCCAACCACGCGTACGCGCGGGCGCGGTCGGGAAGGGGCGCTCCCGCTTGATGAAGACATGCTGCTGAATGAAGCGAGCGGCAATCTCTTCGCCATGACCCAGAATGTGGCGATGGGCTGGCATCCGGAAGAGGTCAATCGCGATCAGTATGTGATCGTCAGCACCAAAGGCGGCTTGCGCGCCGAAGACGGCAGCCCAGTCGCGCTGGGTTATCACACCGGACATTGGGAAATCAGTCTGTTGGTGCAGGAAGCGGCGCAGACGATCCGCGGGCAAGACGCAATTCCCTTCGCCATCTACTGTTCGGATCCCTGCGATGGTCGCTCGCAAGGCACGGCCGGCATGATGGACAGCCTGGCTTACCGCAACGACGCCGCGCTGGTGATGCGCCGGATGATCCGCTCCTTGCCGACGCGGGATGGCGTGATGGGCGTCGCCACCTGCGACAAGGGGCTGCCGGCCGCCATGATCGCGCTGGCTGGCTGCGGCGATCTGCCCGGCATCATCGTGCCCGGCGGCGTGACCCTGCCGGCCGAAGGCGCCGAGGATGCC
>JAPOYS010000055.1 GCA_026706455.1 Chloroflexota bacterium
CGCGTCGCCGTCGTTGCGAAAGATTGAATCGGTTTCGTCAGCGGAGTCGCGCGCATCCATTAGGCGGAGGAGGCAACGGGCCGCGCGTCGAAGAGGCGAAAGCCAGCGATGACAATGCCAGCGCCGATCACGCACATGAGCGCGTTCAGGCTGAAGAATGGACCGGGACCAAGGTTGTCGTAAGCCCAGCCGAAGAGCGAGCCGGTCAGCAGCAGCGCGATGCTCGGCATGGTCACCTGCAAGATCGCCTGATTGGTGGCGGCGTTGCGCGGGTGGCTGATGGCGTTCACCAAGGTGAATGAAGACAACTGATAGCAGGGCCATACTACGCCGCGCAGGACGAGCAGCGGCGCCAGCAGCAGCGTGCTCGAGACGACGCCCAGGAGAAAGGCGAATAGCGCCGTGCCCAGCATGCCCGAGATATAGGCGACGCGAATGCGGAAACGTGGCAGGATGGCGTCCATCAAGAAGAAGAAGGGAAACTCGACCGCGCCCATCAAGGCCGCCCACAAGCCAATATGCGCCGAGGCCACATCCAGGTTCTGATTGAAGTGAATGAAGATGAAGCTGTACATATTGTAAGTGCCCATGGAGACGAAGAACTGGCTGGCAGCCATGACGTAGAAGCCGCGGTTGCGCGGCTGCTTGGCGCCAGCTTCCGCCTTTGACTCGTCAGGCGAACGGGCGGGGAAGATCGTTGACGCAAGCACAGTGAGCAGCGCGATGCCAGCTGCTACCCAGAAGAGCAAGGGATAACCGCCCAGCGCGAATAGCTGGCCAGCCACCAGGCTCGCCAGCGTGAAACCCAAGGAGGCGAAGGAGCGCAGTTGACCCAGGATGGCTTTGCCCCGGCTCATCAGGAAGGTGATGGTCAGCTGCATGCCCAGGGTCAGGCTCGGGCTGATGGTGAGCCGGGAGAGCAGCACGGCGAGCACGAGCAGCAGATGATGCGGCGCCAGAGCGAAAGTGATGCTCGCCAGGGCAAAGCCGCCCATGTAGAGCATGAACAGGCGGCGATGGAGCATGAGGCGGTCGGCAATCTGGTTGAATAGGGGCGTCAGCACAAGCGATAGCAGGGCGCCGGCGCTGCCCAGGGTGCCGATCAATGTGCCCGAGAAGCCTTGGTCGGTGAGGAAAACGTTGACGTAGGGCCAGACGATGCCGATGCCGCCCAGGCTCAAGAACTGAACGGCGACCAGGCGGACAGAACCGAATCGATTGCGCACTGCGACGAGATTCGACACGGGACCGCCTGTCTCAGGGCGTCAGCGCCCGCCAGAAGATGATTCCTATTGGACGCGGCGAGCCAGCCATATCGTACTTTTGCGCCAACACTCGCCCCGCCAACACGTCTGCAGGGGCGACAGGCGGGCTGTGTCTACGCGCCCTACCATGTCGCCCGTCCCCGCCAACGCGACTGTAGGGGCGTTTCGCTGAAACGCCCGCCGCCTCGCCCCTACAGGATTCAGGATCAGGCGCGCTCCCCTTGATTGCTGTCATCAATCAAGCGGAAACCGGCGATGACGATGCCAGCGCCGACCAGGCAAGCCAGCGCGCACAAGGCGTAAAATGCGCCGGCGCCCAGATTGTCATAAGCCCAGCCGTAGAGCGAGCCGGTCAGTAGCAGCGCGATGCCAGGCATTGTCACCTGTACGATGGCTTGATTGGTGGCGACATTGCCTGGGTGGCTGATCGCGTTCATCAAGCGATAGGAAGACAATTGATAAGCGGGCCAGGATACCCCGCGGAATACGAAGAGCAGAAGCAGCAGCGGCAGATTCGGCACGATGCCTAGCCCGAGCGTCGACAGCGCCACGCCGACGATGCCAAAAATGTAGGTGACGCGCAGGCGCACTCTCGGCAGCAGGGCGTCGGTCAAGTAATAGAAGGGGAACTCGACCAGCGCGAGCAGCGCCGCCCAAACGCCGATGTCGGCAACGTATACGCCTAGGTTCTGGCTGAGATGAATAAACAGGAAGGCGAAGGCATTGTGCGTGCACATGGTGATGAAGAACTGGCTGGCGGCCAGCACATAGATGCCGCGGTTGCGCGGCTGCGTTGGTCCCGAATCCGTCTTCAGTTTCTCTTTTGGCTTGGCTGGGAAGATGGTCGACAGTTGAACGCTGATCAGGGCGAGCAGCGCGCCGACGCTGAAGGTGAGCGCGTAACCGCCGAGCGCGAAAACCTGCCCGGCCATGGCGCTGGCGCAAGCGAAACCGAGCGACGAGAAAGAGCGCATCTGCCCAAAAATCGCCTTGCCGCTGCGGATCAACTGCGAGAGCGTCAACTGGGCGCCGAGGGTCATGCTGGGACCGGTTGTGACCCTGAATAGCAGGACAGCGAGAATGACCAGCCAAAAGCTCTGGGTTGTGGCAAAAATGATGCTGGCGAGCGCGAAGCCGCCAAAATAGATCATCAGCAGGCGGCGATGGAGCATGAGACGGTCGGCGATCTGATTGAGGAGCGGCGTGAGCGTGAGGGTCAGCACCGCGCCGATGCTGGCAAGCGTGCCGATCAAGGCGCCGGAGAAGCCGATCTCGGTGAGGTAGAGATTGATATAAGGATAGACCATGCCCAAGCCGGCTGTGCTGAACAATTGCAGGGCGACCAGCCGCATCGAGCCGAAGTGATCCCGCAGAGCCAGCAGCAGTGTCATAGTCGCCTTTTTCCTCAAGCCCGCTGAAAGCCTGGGGGAGCCGTTCTCGCGGGATCAGCCGGCCGAGGCGGCGCCATTGGCGCGCTCGACCGGGCGTGAATTGAATCAGATTAACATAGATGCCATGCTCGTTCAAATAGCGATTCGATTGCGATGGGGCGCGGCTGGGCTCGATCTGGTCGAGATGGGCTTAGTCATGTATGAGCTGGGCAAGGACGATGGCAGCGTCAGCACCTTCTACGGCATGCACTCGGGCTTGGCGATGGGCTCGATTGGTTTGCTCGGAGACGAAGAGCAAAAGGCGCGTTGGCTGCCGGGCATGGTCAAGCTGGAGAAGATCGGCGCCTTCGGTTTGACCGAGCCGGATATAGGCTCGAATGCGGCGCAGGTGAAGACGCGCGCGAAGAGAGGGCGACGGCTACGTTCTCAATGACGCCAAGCGCTGGATCGGCAACGCTTCCATCGCCGATATCCTGATCATCTGGGCGCGAGTGCCTGGGCGGCAACGGCATCGCCATCGACAACCACATCGCCTGCCTGATGCTGGATGCCGAGATCATCTATACCTACGAGGGCGCGAACGAGGTCAACTTGCTGCTGGTCGGGCGGGAGTTGACGGGGTTGAACGCGTTTGTGTGACGGAAGTTTGAACAAGACTCTAGACAAGAAAGATTGATTTATCTTTCTGATTTAATGTCATCTATCGGAAGCATGCTTGTAGCATGACTTGACAACAGTATTGTATTTCTAGTACAATAGCGATGACGAATTGGACATAAGTAAAGACAACAATCTAGACAGAATGTTGAGGAACTTGCCATAATGTCTACCCATCCATTCATAAAGTTTCCGCCAAACCTTGGCGAGTTTCCGGCTCGTATTTGGCTACTATTGGGCGAAATTCAGGCCAGAATCGACCATATTAAGAAACTTCCCATACCGCGCGATGAAAGCAATCTATTGCGCCGTATGTATCTCACGAAGGGAGTACATAGTACCACGGCCATTGAGGGCAATTCATTCTCCGAAGAAGAAGTCGAGCGAATCATAGAAGGAAAACTGCAAGCGCCGCCATCTCGCGAGTATCAGCAGCAGCAAATCGACAATATGTTGAATGCATTCAACATTGTCGGTAAGACTCAGTTGGGTGGCGCAAGCCGTCAGTTTTCTTTGGAATTGCTTAACAACTATCATTCGATCATTCTGAATAATCTGGACGAGAGTCTCGCAGATGATGTGGTTATTGGCGGGCTGCGTACGCATCGGGTCATGGTAGGGCGGTATCTCGCCGCGCCTCCTGAAGAATGCCCACAGCTTGTCGACAAGTATTGCGACTGGCTCAACCAGGAAATGCCGGCGCCTGAAGGATATGAAATAACTGGTCAAATCATAAAGGCTTTGGTAGCGCACGTCTACTTTGCCTGGATTCACCCGTACGGCGACGGCAATGGGCGAATGACCCGACTTATGGAATTCGTGATTCTGCTACGGGCGGGAATTCCCGATGTCGCGGCGCATTTGCTGAGCAATTTCTACAACAAGACCCGTGACCAGTACTATTCGCACTTGCAGGCTTCGTATGGCGAATATCGAGACGGTTCGTATCCGGTGGAAAGCAACCTGATCGGTTTCATTGCTTATGCGCTGCAAGGATTCAAAGATGAACTGGATGAACAATTTTCTATTATCCACGACATGCAGGTACAAATCATTTGGCACGATAACATTCATGCTGAGTTTCGAAAGAGATTTTCAGAAAACTTATCAGCGTCGCGTCAGCGGCAGAAACGATTGATCCTGGATCTGACAGTTCACAGATTTGACGAGGCGGTCACAAAGGACCAGATAAGAGACGTCACGCCAGCGCTCTACCTGGCTTATGCTGACAGGAATAAGCGCATGATTCAGAGAGATCTTAATGCCTTGGTCGATATGGAGTTATTGGTTCGCGATGGCACAGGCTACAAGCCAAACACTGATATCTTGATGGGCTTTTTCGCAAACGTGAGGACGGAAGAGGACTAGCTAGACAGCGCCAAAATAGAGCGCGCCAGGTGGCACGCTCTCTCAATTTCTCATCATTCGCAGTCAGCCCGCGGACCTGCGCTACCAGCTAGGCGCCAGCCAGGTTTTCGCCCATGTTGATCTCCGCCAGCGCCGCTATCGCTAGCTGACCCGTGACGCCGGTCGGCGGGTTTGGCGCCCATTCGGCCAGGTATTCCCGAGTGAAGGCTTTGCCGGTTTCGTTGGCCGCCAGCGCCGCTTCTTCGCTTTCGAATACGCTGATTCCAACAACGGTGTCCTCACCGTCATTTAAGGCGAAAAGCGCGAAGAAACCACCCAATTCTTGCAGCGCCGGCAGCAAATGCGCTATTGCCAGCTCATTCGCTTCATCAAAATGGCTCAAATCGAAGCCTTGGTAGAAGCGTATGCTGGCGAAAAGTTGGCCCACGTCAGCAAGAGCCTCCGAAGGGATTGGCGCGGCGAGATAATCGATGGCCAGCCGCCCTTCAAATGCCGTCGGCGGGTTGGGCAGCAGGGGCGCCAGTTCCGCGGCGACGAAAGCGCGCGCCTTATCGTTGGAGGCTGACGCTTGTTCCGGCGAGTTAAACAGGCTGACTGTCGCCAGCTTGTCTTCCGCCGGCAGGAAGTAATAACCGACGAAGCCAGCGCTCGCGCGCATGATGGGCAAGAAGCCTGCCGTCGTCAGACGCGCGATCTCCGCCTGGTCGGCTGGATCGACGCCTTCGTAGACGCGCAGGCTGGCGAAGGCGGCGTCATTGATTAGATTGGCGCCGTCACGGTGGTCCGCCAGCACAGCGACGGCAACGCGCCCGGCTACCACAGTTGGGTCATTCGGCAGGTAGGCGGTGAGATTCTCCGCGACAAAGTCACGCGCTTTTTCGTTGGATGCCAGCGCCGATGCTTCCGAGGCAAAGATGCTGAAAGCGGCGAGCGCGCCAGCGTCATCGTGCATCAAGTAGTAGCCGAAGAAGCCGTCCGTCTCGCGCATGATGGGCAGGAAGCCGTCCTCGACGATGGATACAAACTGGGCGAGGTCAGCGGCTGCGAAGCCGTCGTAGACGCGCAGGCTCGCGTGCAGCGAGTTGACGTCGCCATGAGCCATGCCATCCAGCATCTCGACGAAAGCGAGATCGACCGACCCTTCGACGATGCGCGGCGGATTGGGCAGCAAAGGCGCCAGCTTCTCCACGACGAATTCGCGCGCCAGTTCATTGGACGCGAGCGCCTGCTCGCGCGATTCGAAGACATTAATCGCCGCCAGCTGGCCATCCTGCGGGTGCACGACGTAATAGGCAATGAAGCCGTCGCTCTCGCTAATCAGCGGCAGGAAGCCTTGGCGCGTGATCCGATCAGCCTCGGCCAAATCGGTCGGCTCGATGCCGTCATAGAGTCGGATGCTGGCGAAGACGCTCTCTTCATGCGCGCTCGCCGCCAAAGGCAGCGCCAGAAGCGCGAGAAGCGAGAAAACGAGCAGGCAAGTTGCCAGTCTAAAGCGCGCGCCCACGGTATTGATCACGGTGTTTCCTCCTATTGTATGCGTCGCAAAGGCTACTCTCGATGCCGGACCTTCGCCCGCCGGCGCTGGCATCTAATTCCAGTGTAAACCAGTTTGGGCTCCGAACTCAATAGACCTATCAGACGTCGATAGCAAGTCGACTGCCGTGGATCAAGTCTTTGTGCCGGCTAGGATCTTGCCCAAGCGGGGAGCCGCGCGTCCAATTGCGCCAGTTCGGCGTCGGTGATCGGGCGGATTTCCGTATCGTGAAGGTGCGTATCGCGGTTCTCGACGATCAGGCAACGCAGGTCGCGCGTCGCAACGAGGTTATGCCAAATGCGCGCCGGCACGTTGTATATCTTGCCCCTTTCCATCTCGACCGCCTGCAGCGCTTCGTCATCGGCTCGCGTGAATAGCACGGCGCGCCCGCGCAGCAAAACAAATACTTCGTCGCTGTGATTGTGGCGCTCAATCTCATCCAGGTTGCGCCGGTCGAAGAGCGGCTCCCAATTCAGCAGCGCCGCTTGCCAGCCCTCAGCGAATACGAGCGGGGCGAAACCCTCGCCCGACCAATCATAAATTTCCAGCATAGCCGTCTATCCAAGAAATTCGCCGCGCGTCAAAGATGGACGACGGCGCCGCGGCGGCTGCTTTCGAGGGCGGCGTCGACGATGCGCATATTGACCAAGCCCTCAGCGCCGCCCGGGTTGGGCAAGCTCTCTTGTCGAATACTGTCGATGAAGTGGCTCATTTGCAGGTCGTACATGATTTGCGGGCAGTGCTCCTCGCGAACGGGCGGGAAGCCGGGGTCGATTGTGCGAACGTTCCCCGTCTCGCGATCGGGGACTTCCAGGCGCGTGGGAAAGAGTTGAGCGAAGGCGCGCCTGCCGTAGAGTTGCGTGCTCGCTTCCGGTCCATCGGCATGGGGCCACCACCAGCCGGACTCGACAATCGAGGAAGCGCCGTTATCCCAGTTGATCCAGATCGTGCCGCTGTCGTCGACATCGTAATCGGTGTAATCGGTCGAGATTCTGGCGTAGACGCTGCGCGGCTGCGGGTCGGCCAAGAGATAGCGCGCGACATCAATGGCGTGGATGCCCATGTCGGCCAGCGCGCCGCCGCCGGCTGTGCTCGCCTTGACGAACCAGCCTCCCGGGCCCCAATTGACATGGACGCCATATCCTTTCGTGCGCAGGATCTTGCCCAATTTACCGGTGTCAATCTGCGCCTTGATCCAGTTGACTTCTTCATCAAAGCGCCAACAGTGCGCCACCATCAGCCGCGCGCCCGCGCGCTCGCTGGCTCGCAGCATACGCTCGGCTTCATCTGCGTTCAGCGCCATCGGCTTCTCGACCATGACGTGTAGGCCCGCCTCCAGCGCAGCCAGCGATTGCGGCGCGTGCAGATAATTGGGCGCGCTCACGACGAGGGCGTCGACATCGCCGGCTTTGAGCAGATCATCTACTCGCGCGTACTGCCGTCCGATGCCGAACTGCGCGGCGAAACGAGCCATCGACTCGGGGCGATGATTGACCACGGCGGCTAGTTCGACGCCGCCGACGCCTTGGGCCGCGCGCGCGTGCACTCGCGAGATATGGCCCGTGCCGGCGAAGGCGATCTTCAGCGTCATGGCTCTACTCCTGATAAGCGATCCAAGGAGCCCCCCTATATGTTGACAATTGCTTGTGGCGATCGACGCAAAATGATTTGAAGCGATTGTCCTCATTCATTGTCAAGATTCAGAATCGATTGTCATCGTTGACGACTTGTTGCGAAGTGCGTAGAATCCGCTGCGTCAAACGTTTTGATCCGTGACCTAGCCCGAGCGAATACGCAGACAATAATGAATAGACGCGGAATTGTATAGGCTAACTGCCAGTTGAGGATGACACATGAAAGACAGCGCTGGATTCACAACCATATTCGGACGCAATCTGCTCGGCGAGCTGCCGAATTTTGTACACCAGCCTTACCTGGTTGTGACAATGCCCGACCTTTGGGAGCTATTTTCCCATCACTTTGATGAGAACCTGGCGGGTCCTTATCTTGTTTCGACGATTGACGGCGACGAGCTCAAAGACGAAGTGGGCAAGCTGCCGCATTGCAATTGCATCATCGGGCTGGGCGGCGGGCAGGCGCTGGATGTCGCCAAATACTTCGCTTGGTCGCTGCGGCTGCCGCTTTTCCAGGCGCCGACCTCGATGTCGGTCAACGCCGCTTTCGGTCATCGCACTGGTTTGCGTTTCAGCGGCAATGTGCGCTATGTCTGTTGGGCGGTGCCGGAGGCGGTCTATGTCGATTTCGATGTGATCCAGAACGCGCCGCCGGTGGTCAATCGGAGCGGCATCTGCGAGATACTTTGCTATCACACCGCGCATGCCGATTGGCGCTTCGCCCACGAGCGCGGCAAATGCGAGAGCAAATGGCCCTACGAGCAAGCGCTGGTCGATGAGGCGCAGGCGGTGATGGCGACGGTGATGGACGCGTTGGATGATATCCGCGAAGTCAACGAAAAGGGCATCCGCGCGCTGATGACCGCCAATCGCTGGGGCGGGGCGGCTTTTCACAACGCCGGCTGGAATCCCCGTCATATCGAAGGCGCCGATCATTTCTTGTTCTATGCGCTGGAATACCACACCGGCAAGAAGTTCATCCATGGGCAGCCGGTCTGCCTGGGGATTTATGTCGGTTCACTGCTGCATAACGACAAGCCGGAGGCGATGCTCGAGGCCATCGTGCGGGCCGGCGTGGATATACGCCCGGAAGCGATGGGCATCAGCTGGGATGATGTAACGCACGCGCTGGTCAACATGCGCCGGTTCGTGCGCGAAACCGGTCTGTGGTACGGCATTTATCACGAAGCCGAGATTGATGAGACTTTTGCGGCGCAGGTGCGCGCCAGTGTCGAAGCGGCTTACGTTGGCGTGACGCTCTAGTCGGATGCCGGCCAAAAGAAGGCGGTGAATGCAATTATGCCAAAGCTAGCCATCCTGGGCGGCGCGCCCGCCAAAAGCAAGCCCTTCCCGACTTGGCCCATCTTCGACGAGCGCGAACGCGAAGCGCTCAACGAGGTGCTGGAGAGCGGCCTGTGGTGGCGAACGCCGGGGACGAAGACGCTCGCTTTTGAGCGGCAATTCGCGGCTTTTCATCAGGCGAGACATGGCGTCGCCGTCACCAATGGCACGCACGCGCTGGAGGTCGCGCTGGCGGCGATGGGCGTCGGGCCCGGCGACGAGGTCATCGTACCCAATGCCACCTTCGTCGCCACAGCCAGCGCGGTGCTTTTTGCCGGCGCGCTGCCCGTCCTCGTCGATGTCAGCGGCGACAGCTTCTGCATCGACCCGGAATTGGCCGAAGCCGCCATCAGCGACAATACCAAGGCGATCATCGCTGTGCATCTAGGCGGACGCCCGGCCGATCTGGATCAACTGACGGCGGTCGCGGAGAAGCGCGGCCTCCCCTTACTGGAAGACGCGGCCCATGCCCACGGCAGCGAGTGGCGCGGGCGCAAGGTTGGAACATTCGGCATCGGCGGAACGTTCAGTTTCCAAGCGAGCAAGACGATGACAGCCGGCGAGGGCGGCATAATCATCAGCAACGATGACGACTTCGAGCGGCTGGCGCGCTCGACGCATGACTGCGGCCGGCTGCCCGGCGAATGGTTTTACGACCACTTCATCTACGGCTCGAATTATCGTCTCAGCGAATGGCAGGGCGCGGTGCTGCTGGCGCAATTGACGCGGCTCGATGAGCAGACGGCGCGCCGACACGCGAACGGGCGGCTGCTCGATCGCGCGCTCGCTAGAATCCCAGGTATCACGCCGCAGTCGCAGGACAGCCGCATCACGCGCAATGGTCATTACGCCTATATCTTCCATTATGACAGCCGCGCTTTCGCCGGCGTCGAGCGGGATCGCTTCGTTGAGGCGCTGGAGGCCGAGGGCCTGCCGACGCAAGCGCCCTATCCGCCGCTAAACCAGCTCGATGTCTTCACGAGCGGCGCTTACCGCGAGCGTCTCAGCGGCGCGCAGGCCGGGGCGACTCACGACTTTCTCAAGGACGCCTTTCCCAATACGGAGCGCCAGGCGCGGGAGACGGTTTGGATCACGCAGAACGCTCTGCTGGGCGATGAAGAGGATATGCGCGAGATCGCGGCCGCCATCGGCAAGATCGGCGAAAACGCGTGCGATTTGCTCTGAATATTGCGTCCGATCCAATCGAAAGTCGACGCGATAGGATGCGTTTTCGGGCGACTTGCAAGGTCGCGTAGACACTGACCGTCAGTCGCCCATACACCGAAATCTCTTGTGACCGGTTTACCGATCCCTGCGCTCCGGCTGTTCACCATGCTTCGCTTTTGAATTGCTACTCGCGTGCCGCCGCCTGGTATGCGGTACAATCGTTGTACCAGATGTTGAGACAGTACTGGCAGGAGGAAAGATGCGAGTCTTGATCATGTGCGATATGGAAGGCGTCAGCGGCATCGTCAACTGGGACCAGGTTGGGGGCGGCAAGGCTGGCTATCCCGAAGGGCGGCAGCTCTACACAGCCGAGGTCAATGCGGCTGTGCGCGGCGCGGCGCGAGCGGGCGCGGCTGAAATCATCGTCATCGATGGCCATAACGCCGGCGGCGACTGGCGCTACAATTCGCTGCTCAAGGACATGCTCGACCCGGCTTGCGAATACGTGGCGCACCATACCTGGACCGATTACCGCGCGCCGCTGGAACAAGGTGTTGACGCTTGCCTGATGGTCGGTTATCACGCGCGCAACAATACGCCGGATGGCGTTTTGAATCACACAATCTCGTCGGCGCAATGCCGCAATCTCTGGTTCAACGATACGCTCGTGGGCGAGGTTGGCGTGAATGCGGCGCTCTGCGGGCATTATGGAACGCCGGCGCTGCTGATTACGGGTGATGTCGCTGTCTGCCGCGAGGCGACGGCACTGCTCGGAGACGGGCTGACGGCGGTGGCGGTCAAGCGCGGATTGTCGAAATACTCGGCGCGTCAGATCGCGCCCCAACGCGCGCGCGAGATGATCGAAGAGGGCGCGTATCGAGCGCTGGGTGATTTGAGCGCGGTCGCGCCTTATGCGCCGGCGGCGCCGGTGACGATCACGGTCGAGTTTGGACACTACGACACGATGATGAATTACAGGCTGCGCGCGGATGTCGAGCTGGATCAGCCGGCGCAGAAGATGGTCAGCCGGGCGGATACCTGGCTGGAAGCCTGGGATAAGATCTGGCCCTGGTAGGGAGTGGTAAGGACAGCGGGATCCTACTTGCGCCGCGCGTTGTACCGTTATTTTTCACCACAGAGTACACAGAAGTAGAACCAATAAAGAAATGCAAATTTCACTAAAGCAATGATTTGTAGGGGCGACATACCATGTCGCCCAAAACTACAAGTCGCAGCGCAGCGGGCGACCAGATTGGTCGCCCCTACGAGGCTCGCTTCTTTCGCATGACTAACTTGGAACTACTGAAAACACAGAGTTTTGCTGTGTAGCGTGGAGACATTTCATCTTCAAAGTTGATCGCATCACCCTGCGGTCACCCCAACTTGTGGCGGAATCGCGCCAAGCGAGTAAACTATTGAGAGGCGCTTTCGCATCAGTCGAAGGCAACTCTCGTCCATTCAATTTGTTCAGCGATTCTAGAAAGGATTCGTTCCATGAAAGCCAGACTAATTCTTGTACTTTTGATAGTGGCGCTCGCCTTTTCCAGCTTTGCGACCTTTGCGCAAGACCCGATCGAAGATTGGGCGGCCGGCATCAAGGAGCAATACGGCGGCACGACCATCACGGTGGCTGTCGCCTCGCATCCGTCAATTGAAGCCTTCAAGACGATGATCCCGCGCTTCGAGGAGCTGACGGGCATCACGGTTGTGCTGGACGAGATGGAGGAGGGCCAGCTGGGCCAGCGCATGCTGCTGGAAGTGTCGGCCGAATCAGCCAGCTACGACGCCATGATGACCGCCATCGAGTGGAGCCCGCTGGTGGCTTCCAGCGGTTACGCCACGCCGCTGCAGCCCTGGATCGCATCTGACATCACGCCCGATTGGTTCAACTACGAAGATATCTTGCAGGCTTATCGCGACATGTTCCTGTGGGAAGACGGCATGCACTATGGCATCCCCTTCGCCGGCGAGACCGTCTTCATGTTCTACCGGACCGACCTCTTTGAAGAGCACGGCATTGAAGTGCCGACGACTTATGACGAGGTGATGGCGGCGGCGCAATACTTCAGCGACAATGTCGATGGCGTGCACGGCATCTCGTACCGCGCCCGCCTGGGCTGGGAGTTTACCTATATGTGGTCGATCTTCCTGGCGCCCTTCGGCGGCATGATGGTCGATCCGGCGACCGGCGATGTGGCGCTGGATTCGCCCGGCACGGTCGCTTCGCTCGAGTACATTCGCGATCTCTGGCAATACGGTCCGGTCGGCGTCGAATCCTTCTCCTTCCCGGAAGCCTGGGACGCCTTCATGCTGGGGCGCGCGGCCATCATGATCGAAGCATCGGCGGCCGCGCCCGAAGTGGAAAACCCGGATAAATCGCTGGTCGCTGGCATGACTGGCTACAGCCCGCTGCCGGCTGGTCCGGCTGGCGCATTCTCCGGCGTATGGGGTTGGTCCTTCGCCATGATGGACGATTCGATGCAAAAAGAAGCGACCTGGGCTTTCATCGCCTACCTGACGAGCGAGGGCTTGCAAGCCGACTACCTGGCCAACGGCGGCATCGTCTCGCGCGCGTCGGCGCTGGGCGATCCCGATCTGCAGGCGGCGAATCCCTATTACGAAGCGACTTTGGCGACGCTGGAACAAGCGGCTGCGCTCGGCGAGCTCGGTTTGAGCGTGGTGCTGCCGACGCCGAAGTGGAGCCAGGTCAGCGAGATCATGGGCATTGAAGGCGCGCGCGCTTTCATCGGCGAGATCTCGGTCGAAGAGGCCATCTCAAGCATGCAGGCGCAGGTTTCCGAAGTGCTTGCGGAGTAATCGGGACAGCTGGCTGCGTGGGCATAGGGTCAGCCGCCGGCTGACCCGTACACCAACTATTACGATTCGTAGGGGCGACTCTGTGAGTCGCCCGCTTTCCGACCCCGTGAAGGACGCGCCGAAGATTGCGCCGATGACCGTAGACAGAAAATTCCAAAGACGCCGTCCGCAATGGCTGGCGCCCGCCCTCCTCATCATGCCGGCTTTTGTGGTGGTCTTCGCGATTGCCGCCTACAGCGCCTTTTCGCTCTTTCAACTCAGCACGGTGGACCTGACATTTGGCGAGCCATTCCGCAATGCCGAGGCCGTCGGGCTGGAGAATTATCAGTGGCTGCTGACGAACGAGCATAGCACCTTCGGGGCGGCTTTGCGGGTTACCGCCATTTATTTGCTGGGCACGCTCATTCCCGAGCTCCTGCTCGGCTTCGCCATCGCGCTGCTGCTGAATCGCAAGATGCGCGGCAACTCGCTTTTCACCGCCGTGCTGATCATTCCGATTGTGCTCATGCCCTCAATGGTCGGCTTGATCGGGCGGCTGTATTTTCATTATGATGGCTTGGTCAATTACTTCTTTGAATTGCTCACGGGCATCCGCCACAATTGGTATGGCAAGGACTTGGCGCTGCTGGCGGTCATCCTGGTCGATGTCTGGGAGTGGACGCCATTTTTCATCTTGATCCTGCTGGCGGGTTTGCAGACATTGCCGGTGGAACCCTTTGAGGCGGCGCGGGTTGACGGCGCCTCGCGCTGGCAATCATTTAGTTTAATCACGCTTCCGCTCATGCTGCCGCTGATCCTGACCACCCTGATCCTGCGCTTCATGGACGTCTTGCGGCTCTTTGATGTGATATTCGTCATGTTCGCCGGCGGTCCCGGCACGAGCACTACCACGCTGCCGCTCTACGTGTATCGCACGACGCTCGTGCAGCGCGATGTCGGGCGCGGCTCGGCGGCGAGCATCATGCTGATCATCATCATCGTTACGTTGACGGTCATTCTGATCAAAGTCCGCGAACGCATCAAATTCGAGGCTTGAGTTGATGAAGCCCAATTGGCGCTCGATCACCGGCTCGCGAATACTGGACCTCCTGACGCTCTTCGTCGTTTTCGCTTTCCTGTTTCCTTATCTCTTCATGGTCAGTTCGGCTTTTAAGTCGCGGCTGGAGACCTTCGCCTATCCGCCGGTTTTCCTGCAATTCACGCCGACGCTGGAGCATTTCGACAATATCTTCAGCGATATGAATATTCTCTTCTATATGAAGAACAGCACGATCATCGCCGTCTGCAGCACGCTGCTCACCATCCTCATCGCCATACCGGCGACCTACAGCTTCGCACGTTTTCGCTTCCGCAACAAAGAGGGCATCGCCTACGGCTTCCTCTTCCTGCAGATGGTGCCGGGCATCTCCATCGTCTTCGCGTTATTCTTCATCGCGCGCGCGCTCGATTTATTCGATACGCATATTTTCTTGATATTTGTTTATCTGCTGTGGAACGTGCCCTACGCGATTTGGATGATGCGCGGATTCGTCGAAGGCATCCCGGTAGAACTGGAAGAATCGGCCATGGTCGACGGCGCCTCGCGCTTCAAAGCCTTCCGGCTGATTACGCTGCCGCTGATGGCCGGCGGCGTGGCGGCGACGGCTATCTTGATTTTCATCGGCGTCTGGAACGAATTCAGCCTGGCTTTCTTTTTGACATCGACCAACGCGCGCACCATGCCAACTACAATCGCCTTCTTCATGACGCACTCCGGCATCAAGTGGGGACCGATGTTCGCGACCGCTACGATTGGCACCTTGCCGGTGGTTGTCTTCGCTCTGCTTGTGCGCCGCTATTTCATTTCGGCTTTGACCTTCGGCGCTGTGAAAGGATGACCGCGTATGCTCTACGACAGAATCGATCAGGCGATTGCGGAGCATAGCGACTACGCGCTGAAGCTGCTGCAAGAGCTGGTGCGCATCCCCTCGCTGGAAGGCGCGGAAAAGCCTTGCATCGACGCGCTTGAGCGCGAGTTGCGCGGCATGAAGCTGGATGTTGACCGCTGGGCGCCGGATGACGAGGAGTTGGCGGCGCATCCGGCTTACGTGCCGACCGGCTGGTCCTACGCCGAGCGCCCCAACGTGGTCGGCATCTACCGCGGCGCGGGCGGCGGCAATTCGCTGAAGCTGAACGGGCATGTCGATGTCGTGCCGATTGGACCGCCAGAGCATTGGGAGCACGGACCTTGGAGCGGCGCATTCGTCGATGGCAAGGTTTACGGCCGTGGCAGCGCCGATATGAAAGGCGGGGTCGTCAGCAATGTTTTGACGGCGCGCGCGCTGCAGACGGCTGGCATCAAATTGGCTGGCGACCTGATCATCGACTGCGTGGTCGATGAAGAGGCTGGCGGCAATGGCACGCTGGCGACGGTCTTGCGCGGGCACAACGCCGACGCCTGCATCTTCACCGAGCCGACCGGCATGGATCGCGTGTCGGTCTCAAATCGGGGCGCGCAATTCTTTCGCATCACCGTGCCGGGCGAAGAGGGCGGCGTCGAATACAAGCATCAGCTCACCAACCCAATCGCCAAAGCCTTTGAAGTCTTCCAGGCGGTGGAAGCCTACTCGATCATGCGCGAGTCGGTCGTTTCCCACCCGCTGTATGACGAGGCTTACGATACCAAGGTTCCGACTGGGATTTGCAAGATGCAGGCGGGCGAATGGCCCTCGACCGTCGCCTCGCAGGCGCTGCTGGAAGGCACCATCGAATGCCTGCCCGGCGAGGACATCCATGAAATCAAAGCCGACTTCAAGCGCTACATCCTGGAGTGGTCGGCGAAGGACAGTTGGTTCAAGCGACACCCGCTGCAGATCGAATGGTTCGGCTTGTGGTTCGACGCCGCCGAGATCGACCCGAATCATGCCATGGTGCAGACCTTGAGCGCCGCCGCCAAGTCAGTCACCGGTCGCGCTGTGCAGATTGACGGCGCCGGTGGCTGTGATTTGCGCCTGCCCGTCCTGTATGGGGATACGCCGTCGGTGCTCTTTGGCCCCTCCGGCGCGATGATCCACAGTACGGACGAATACATCGAATTTGAGCAGGTTCTCGATTGCGCCCGCGTGCTGGCGCGCATGGCTGTCGATTGGTGCGGCGTCGCATCCTAGCTCGTGACAACATAGCTCCCCTTCCCTCATTTTTGGGGGCAAGGGGCCGGGGGATGAGGGAAATAAATCATGACGAATTGGTGGGACGAACCGATGCGGGCGGTCACGCTGGAGTTTCCGGCGGCCGATGTGGCGACCATCGATGTCAAGGCTATCGTCGATGAGACCCATCGCGGCGACGCGAATACGCTGAATGTCTTCTCGACCGGCTACTATCCTGGCGGCACGGCTTTCTACCAGAGCGCGATCGCCCCGCATTATCCAGGATTGGGCGAGCGCGACTTGCTGGCTGAGGCGATTGAAGCGGCGCATGCCAACGGGCAGAAGGTCATCGCTTATTTGGCCTCCATCTGGGGGGATCGCGATCTCTTCTTCGCGCATCCCGATTGGGCGCAGCGCAAAGCTGACGGGAGCGTCACAACCTGGGACGAGCATTACAACTCGGTGGCAATGGATCCGCTGAGCCCCTATCGCGATTACTTCGCCTCGATTGTGCGGGAGATCGCCGACAACTACGCGGTCGATGGCTTCTACTTTGACGAGCCCAGCTTCCAAAGTTGGTCGGCGAGCCGAGCTTGTCGCCGCGCATTTGAGGCGGCCTTCGGGCTGCCCTTGCCGACGGAAGAACGCTGGGACGACCCGCTCTTCCAGAAATTCATCACCTGGCGCTACGATCAAATCGCCGCCTGGCGCCGCTCGCTTTATGATATCGCGAAGAGCGACGACCGCTGCGTAACCTTTCAAGGCGCCTTCCCGCTGGCTTCGTTAAGCGGGGACCGCTACTATCTGTCCGGCTCGCCGCCCTTGTTCTCTTGGTATCACGAGCGCTTCGGCGTCTCCTGGCATGTGCCGATGGCGCACGGCGATGACATGGCGCGCACGGCTGAAACCGCCGATATCGTACACATGGAGCTCTACCGCGCCAGCGTCCGCGAGCCGCTCTGGTGGTATGGCGTGGCGCTGCGTTATGTGCAGTCAATCGCCCGTGGCAAGCAGATCCTAGTGCTCAGCATGATGGCGCAATCGCCCTTTGATTTGTATGGCTTGGGCGAAGCGGAACTGCGCCTGTCGGCGGCCGAGCTGCTAGCGAACGGCGCTTCGCCGCTATTCGCGCGCTATTATCCGGACCAAGTTGATGAGGGCGCCTGGGACAATGTCTATGCCCGCTTCGGCGAAGCCAAGGCGCTGGCGCCTTATCTGCGCAATCGAGTCAGCATCCCCTATGTCGCGCTGCTCTATTCGCGTACGACCGAAGAACGCTTTGAGAATCGCGAGGGCGTTCCCTCGCATCGGGGCGAGTTGAAGGGCTTCGCCAAGGCGCTGCTGCAAGAAAAGATCCTCTTTGACATCGTCACCGAAGCGGATCTGCTAGCGCGCATTAACCAGTATCGCGTCTTGATCCTGCCCAACGCCAGCTGCCTATCGGCTGAGGGCAAGGCGGCGGCGCGCGCATTCGCCGCGGCCGGTGGCGGCCTCATCGGCTCTTACGAAGCGGGCATGTACGATGGGACGGGCTTGCGATCCGAATCCGATGATTTCGCGGCGCTCTTCGGCGTCGGATACACAGGCGACAGGCTGCCTTTCGAGCTGGACATCTACATGCGAGTTGAGGAATCGCACGCGCTGCCGACGGCGATACGGGCGGGCAAGCGCATACCGACTGTGGGCATGCAAGTTGGCGTCGAGGCGAGAGCGGCAAAACCAGTCGCCCATATTCATGGCGCCTCTGAGGTGCATTACGGTCCGCTAAGCGATGTGGTTGGCCCGCCGGTCCTGCTCACGCATGAAGCGGATGAGGGCCGGCGCGTGCTGTTCACCACGCCGATCGGCGTCCGCTATCTCGAGTTCGGCCTGCGCGATTTCCGCCGTTTGATCGCTGACGCGGTCGCTTGGACGGCGGGGGAGGCGCCGCCCGTGCGCGTTAAGAATGCTGGCGACGTCCTGGCGCTGACCGCCTTCAGGCAAGGCGACCGCACGCTGATTCACCTGGTCAACAGCATTCGCGACGAGATTCGGCTGCCCATCAACGAGACGATTCCCAGCTACGATGTCGAGGTCGAAGTGGAGCTGGAAGCGGCGGCGACTTCCGTGACCGCGTTCGGCGATGAGACGGAAGTGAGCTGGGAAGCCGACGGCGCGACCGTTTGTGTAAGCGTGGGGGAGGTCCGCTATCACGTGCTGCTGGTGATTGAGTGAGGCGCAGGTTGCTGTGACTCGGATCAGGTCGAAATGTATTGTCAACACATAGAACACTGTCGGTTGACAATTCATGTTCCGCTATCGGCATGCAAAGCGTCAGACCGGCCTAAGGCATTCTCGTTTCCTCGATCAAGACAATCCTTGGAGCGCACTGTATTTGACAAGTGACTGTAGGAGGCAATTGACAGAGTTTTTGAATTCTGTTTATTATGAACTATAGTTGGAAGCGAGTTTGGTCTTGGATGCCTTCTGTGAGGTTCACTAGAGGATACGGCCATGAATCCATACAGTGAGAGAGCCCGTAAGTCAATTCTTTTTGTTCATCAAGACGCATGGTTCAGCGGGATTGATAACTCAATGAAAACATTGGGTGCTGAGCAAATGGCGACATCCGACGATATTATCAGGAGGCAAAACGCTGCTATTCGCGATTGCTGGGTCGTTACAGGAGATCTCATGCGGCAGGCAATGTTCGCACTGTCGAAGAAGACGAAGATTTATCCTGAAGAACTTGAGGACGACACCGAATGCCGGAAGATGCTGACGCAAATGAAGGCGAGAGCGTAGTACGACGTGAGTTTGAGGCTTACGCTTACTCCTCTGACCTGATACCTCATCATTCCATTCATCCTCGTTCTCCCCATACTTTTTGCTATTTCCGCGGGAGCAATAGTTGAGATAACGGTAGCGAAAGCAGTCCCGATTGGCCTCTTTACAGCGGGCAGCGCGCTTGGTCGGGTGATCACAACTTGGCGTGGCAGCAGCACTGAAGTACAAGCGAAATTACAGAGCCCGGCCCCGCCTCTCAGCCAGAACCAATTGCCTCCAGAATCAAGTGACTCGCACTAGTGGACAGAATGTTCTTTCTCAATCAGCGAGAAAACTGCAAGGGCGATCTGGAAGGTCGCCCGTGAAATTTTGTCTCTGTTGCGCGTGGCCTGTACGGGCGCGCGCCACTTGCGAACTAAGCCCCCACGCCTTCCAGCGCCTGCAACTCGGCCTCATGCTCCTCCAACCACTGGATGGCCGCCATCGCCGCTGAGGTGCCTTGACCGACCGAGGTCGCCACTTGCCGCCAGATCTCATCCTGGATCTCGCCAGCGGCGAATACGCCATCGACATTGGTGCGATAGCGCTGGTCGGTGATGATATAGCCGTTTTCGTTGAGGGCGATTTGATCGCCGAAGACGGCGTTGTTCGGGTCATGCCCGATGAAGATGAAGACGCCTTCGGTCGGATGCAGCGTCTCCTCGCTGCTGACGGTGTCCTTCAAGCGGACGGCTTTGACGCCGCCCTCGTCCGCGCCGATGATCTCCTCCACGACTGAATTCCAGGTGAAGCTGATCTTCTCGTTGCTGAAGGCGCGCGTCTGCAATTGCACGCCGGCGCGCAACTCGTCGCGGCGGTGAATGATGTTGACGCTGTCCGCGAAGCGCGTCAGGAAGATGCCTTCTTCCAGCGCCGAATCGCCGCCGCCGACCACGACAATATCCTTGCCGCGGAAGAAGAAGCCGTCGCAGGTGCCGCAATAGCTGACGCCCGCGCCGATGAATTCGTCTTCGCCGGGCACGCCCAGCTTGCGCGGATCCGCGCCGATGGTGACGATGACCGCGTCGGCCAGGTATTCGTCGCCCATCGTCTTGATGTGGAAGGGCGAGCCCTGGCGGAAGTCGACGCTCTCGACCAGGTCGAACTCGACTTTGGCGCCGAAGTTCTCGGCATGTCCCTTCATGCGCTCGACCAACTCGGGTCCGCTCAAGCCGTCGGGAAAGCCGGGATAATTCTCGATCTCATGGGTGATGGCGACTTGCCCGCCCAGCTGCGCGCCAGCGATGACCACAGGCGCCAGTTGCGCGCGGGCGGTGTAGAGGGCGGCGGTCAAGCCGGCTGGTCCCGAGCCGATGATGACAACACGTTCCTTTTTCATTCGTTCTTCCTCGATTTCGACTGTGTGTCCCATGCTAAAGAAGCCCTACAAAGGAGAGTTATTTCAATGCGGAAAAGTCAAAGTTCTCCTGCGCCTTTTCGTGCCGGATCACGGCGACCAGCGCCTCGAATTCTTCGCGGCAATCGCCCCAGTAACGCATGAATTTCTGCATCTCGGGCCAGATTTCGTTGAGGTCGGCGCCGTTGGCCACCTGCTCGGCCAGCTGCGTAATCTTCTCACAGCAGTCGTTGCAGTCCATCTTGATGAGCGTGTCGTCGGCGGGCGCGTTGGCGATGAAGTCGAAGAGCTTTTCTAATTG
Organism: Chloroflexota bacterium; assembly: GCA_026706455.1. GTDB lineage: Bacteria > Chloroflexota > Anaerolineae > Aggregatilineales > Phototrophicaceae > UBA6055. The sequence continues at coordinate 20,766 of JAPOYS010000055.1, forward strand.
GTCGCCATCGTGTAGTTGGGGCATGGCGCATTCCCTCGTGAATTGTCGTCAGACAATGGACGAGTGGCAGGGTGGGAATCTTACATGGGTTCAAGTAGTCCTATACGTGCGCAAGGCTTTCGCACATATCGTGCGCAATGGGGCGAGTCACCGCCTTGCCACTACGCTCGCCCTTTCCGCCCGCGCGCAGCCGCCAGGATCTCGCGCGCGCTCTCCAGCCCGGCGACGCCCGCAGCCCCCAGCATCGCCGCCAACTCGTCAATACGCGCGTCGTCATCCGCCAGCCGCCGCACGCGCGTTGCCGCATGAGCCGCCGCTAGATCCTTCTGCGCCTGGAAGTGGTCATCGGCGTAGCTGGCCAGTTGCGGCAAATGCGTGACGCAGAGCACTTGATGCGCGCCGGAGAGCGACCAGAGCTTCTCGCCGACGACCGCGCCGAGGCGTCCGCCGATGCCTTGATCGACCTCGTCGAATATCAGAATTGGCGTCTGATCGGCGGCTGTCAGGGTGCGTTTCAGCGCAAGCATGATGCGCGCCGCCTCGCCGCCGGAAGCCACTTTCGCCAGCGGACGCAGCGGCTCGCCCGGGTTGGCGCTCAGCATGAATTCGACATCGTCGATGCCGGCGCCGTCAAATTTGAAGCGTCGAGCGCCGATGATGCAGCCGGCCGGGTGCTCGGCTTGCGCCAGCAGCACCTCGAACTGCGTCCGCTCCATGCGCAGGTCGGCCAGTTCACGCAGGACCTCCGCGCTGAGGGCAGCCCCGGCTTCGGCTCGCGCCTGGCTCAAGCGCGCGCTGATATCGCCGATATGCCGCAGCAGTTCGTCTTCTCGTTGACGCAGGTGGGCGAGCCGTTCGTCGCTCTTATCGATGCGAGCCAGCTCGGCGGCGGCGCGCGCGGCAAAGTCCAGAAGCTCGTCAATGCTATCGACGCGATGGCGGCGCTTCAGCGTTCGGATCAGCTCGAGCCGCTCTTCGAGCTCGTTGAGCCGCTGCGGATCGTACTCGGCGTCATCGGCATAGCGCGCCAAGGTCAGCGCCAGATCCTGCGCTTGTTGCGCCAGCCCTTCCGCCAGTTCATAGTCGTCGGCGCGTTGCGGGTCGATGCGCGCCAGCTTGGCCAAGGCTGCCGCCACGCCCATCAAGTTGTCGACGGCGGCTGTGCCTTGCTGTCGATCGTCGCCATTGAGCAGGAGCGCCGCTTCGGCCGCCAGGGTGGCGAGCTGCTCGCTGTTGGCGAGGCGATGACGTTCGGCCAGCAGCTCCGCTTCTTCGTCGCTTTCGAGCGCGGCTGCCCCGATCTCGTCGATCTCATGGCGCAGCAATTCGGCTCGCCGATTCAGCGTTTCGCGCTCGTCCTGCAGGGCACGCGCCTCCGCCTGAACTTGCGTCAGTTCCCGCACCAGCTCCACCAGCCCGGCGCGGGCCTCGAGCAGATCGGCGTAGCGATCCAGCAGATCAATGTGATGACGCGGGCGAAAGAGCGACAGGTGTTGGCTCTGCCCGTGAATATCGAATAGTTGGCGCCCGACCTCGCTGAGCAGCTCGCTGCGCGCTGGCAAGCCATTGATGCGAGCGGTTGACCGTCCGCGCCGGCGGATTTCGCGCATGAGCGTCAGGTATTCGGGATTATCGGCGTCGACCAGGTCTTCGCGCTGCAGCAGGTCATTCAGTTTCAGCCGCGCCCGCGCGTCCAGCCTGACGACGCCTTCAATGCGGCTGCGGTCGCTGCCGGCGCGCACATAATCGGGGTCGGCGCGCCCGCCCAGCAGCAGCTCGACGGCGTCGATTAGAATGGACTTGCCGGCGCCGGTCTCGCCGGTGATGACGTTGAAGCCGGCGCCGAATTGCAGCTCAAGCCGGTCAATGACGGCGAAGTTCTCGATGCGCAGTTCTTCCAACATGGCTGCGGGGACGATCCTAAATCGAGACTTTGAACCTCGCGTAAGCGGCGGAGGTCGCCAGCGCCAGGAAAAGCAAGGTGAAGAGGCCGAGGCCGCCGACCAGCAATAGAGCCGAGGCGATTCCGCCGGCCAGAACGCCGCCGGCCGCCACGTAGCCGCTGTAGCGGCCGCGCCGCCGCCCGGTCAGTTGCAGCGCGATTTGCGCCGCCGCCCCGCCGATGGCTGGCGCAACGATAAAGCCCAGGATGAGAAAGCCGCCGAAGAGCATCATCACGAAGGGCAGCAGCGCGCCGCCCACCGCGCAGACGGCCGCCGCCAGCCCGTAGTCGACGAGCGTGCCTTCGAAGAACTTGTCCTCATGCCCGCGCACGCATTGGCGGCAGGTGTAGCCGACGGGCGTCCGCACCGCGCAGTCGACGCACATATAGCGATCGCAGCGGTTGCAGCGCAATTCAGTATCGCGCTGCGGATGCAAGGCGCAGTAGTTGATCTCGCTTTCGATTGTCGCGTTGGAAATGTTGTCGTCCATGTAGATTACCCCATCCCCGACCACCGACTTCATTTTAGAACGTCATGCGCCGGGGACCGTGTCGATTGATGCGCGGCTCCATGCGGTCCAGCAGCGAGCGGTAGAAATAATTTCGCTCGCGCAGGCGCACGAATTGGCTTTCCGGCGCGGCTGACGTGACGCAGATATGCTGGTTATCACCGAGCTCGGCGGCAACCCGCCCATCGACTGTCAGCACGACGTTGTGGCGGTTTTCCGGCGTCGGCTCAATATCGACGACCGCGCCCTGCGAAAGCACGATGGGCCTGTCCATGCTCAGGTGGGGCGCCATTGGCACCAGGAGAATGTTGCGCAGTTCCGGCGGCAGGATCGGCCCGCCGGTGGCCAGGGCGTAGGCGGTTGACCCAGTCGGCGTCGACATGATCAAGGCGTCGGCGTTGTAGGTGGTCGCCCAATGCTTGTCGATATAGGCGGCGATCTGCACCATGCGCCCGAAGACGCTGCCGCTGATCACGACATCGTTGAGCGCGCGGAAGGTCCCGCGCGGCTTGCGCCGGTCTTCCAGCACGGTTGCTTGCAGCATCATGCGCTTTTCGATCCAGTAGTCGCCGGCCAGCAGCTTATCCAGCCCGGCCTCGCAGTCGGCCGGTTTCTCGATCTCGGTGAGGAATCCCAGCCAGCCCATGTTAATGCCCAGCACGGGCACGCGATATTCGGCGCAGACGCGGGCGGCGCGCAGCATGGCGCCATCGCCGCCGATCGCCATCACGACATCGGCGCGCGCCACATCTCGCTGCACGCTGCCCTCGTCCCAGGCGGTGTGGACCCAGTGCTTGATGCCGCGCTGGCACAAGGTATGCGCGATTTCCCGCGCCACCGGATGCGTATCCGGGCGGGAAGGATGCGCGAGCACGCCGATGCTCTTGATGTCGGTCAAACGGGGCTGCTTTCACTTCGCCGGATGCCGACAACATTATGACGCAGTTTCTGTGGCAATCCCATATTGGAACTCCTGAGAATCGCGCCCATTTTTCCAATATATTTGAACGGATTCAAAAAGTAGTATTATACTGACAGTGGAACAAGTCACGCCCGCGACTGTTCAATTGCGCTTGCCGAGAGGAGACATGAAATGCTCAAGAAATTTCTATTCTCTTTGTCTGTATTGGCGCTGGCGATTGCTCCGGCCGCAATGGCGCAAGCTGACAAGCCGAAAATCGCCATTCTGCGCTTTGGTCCGCTGCCGAACATCGACATCACCGAAGGCGCCATACTGGACGTCTTGGAGTCCTATGGCTTTATTTCGACGGAGGAGAACCGCATTTTCGAAGCGCGGCGCGACTACGAAGGCGAGCATATCACGATCTACTGGGGCGACGCCGGCTTCGATTTTCCGACAGTGCGTTTAATGCTGGCAGACGCGCTGGATAAAGAAGTTGACGTGCTGGTCACGAATGGGGCGGCGGTGACGCAAACCGCCGTCCATATCACCAGCGAAATGGATATGCCGACGCCGGTGATCTTTGCATCGACGCCGTATGAGGGTGGCATCGCTGCCGAAGCCGCCTGCGTAAAACCGGATCATGTCGCCGGGGTGTCGGCAGCGCTGTCTTTCGATTACGCCTTTTCCGTGCTGCTGATGCAGGATCCAGACATCGAGCGAGTCGGCGTGATCCACAGCATAAGCGATGCCTCCGGACGCTACGGCGCTCAAGAGATTATGGAAGCCGCTGAATCATTGGGCATCCAGATCCATACAGCCGGGGTCGTCTCCTTGTCGGATTTGCGCCCGGCCGCCCATAGCTTGGTGGATGATGGGGTCGGCGCGATCATGCTCCCGATTGATACAATCACATCAAGCGGATTGCCCGTCATCACAGAAATCGCCAGCGAAATTGGCCTGCCGGTATTTTTCCCCAGCTTCAGCGCGATCTATTACGGCGCTACCATCGGCGCGGGCTCGTCGCCAATGTACGCGAATGGCGTCAATCTCGGGCGCATATTGACGGCGCATTTGAATGGCGACGTGGATCTGGCGCGCGTCGGCATCGGCACGATCGGGGATCTGCACGTCGGCGTCAATCTGGAATCAGCTGAAGCGCAGGGAGTTGATATCAGCCAAGCGGTGATGGAGGAAGCCATCGCCGTAATCGAGAGCGGCGGAACGACCAGGCTGGCGCCGGGCTTGCTGGCGGCGATTGCGCGGCGCGGCAGAATCATCCCGCTGGAACAGCGCCAGGCGGACGACAAGGCTTGGCTCGCTTCCTTGCATTGCAGCGACGAGATGATCGCCGAGCAGCAAGCGGCGCTGGATGCGGCTGAGGCTTAGCCGCCACACCGGGATCACGATTGTGAGAGGTTGGCAAGAAAAGAATCGTCAGCCTCTTTACACGCAGCGGCGACTGCATATAAAATTGCGACATGTTTTGGTGTACTGGGAGAATTCTAATGCGAACAAAAATAGCGCTTTCTCTTCTGTTTTGCTTGCTGCTTGCGCCACTT
>JAPOYS010000158.1 GCA_026706455.1 Chloroflexota bacterium
GCCAGGCAAAGATTCTCATCGTTGTCATCACCTCCATGACTACTCGCAATGATATGATCAACGTGAAATCCTAGAGATTGGGTTCCTCTTCCAACGAGACAGTATTCGCAGCACCCTGACGCCAAAATGTGTACTGCATGACGCTGCTGCGCAGAGATCGTCAAGTCTCAATACCTTGCCGTCTCAACTCAGTATTCACTTTCAGCAGCGCCATGAATCTGTTTGCTCGAAGGCAATCGTCCAACTCGCGCTCTTCGAGTATGGTCAGCTCACCCTCGCCGTTGCGGTCGAGTAGAAAATGAACTCGCGCCTGTATGTCTTTGGGAAACATGTAAGCGAGTAATTCATCATCTGTAGGGTCAGAAGCCAAGAATTCAGCAACTGAATCCGGTACATTTCGCACTGGCGTATCGATCACGGCTTTTTCTCGTCTGCTCTTGCCCCTTTGCCGCAACCTAATTTTTGTTTTGAGCAGACTAATCATGTTATCGGCATATACGAAGTCATCTAACTCATGCCGTTGCTCGCATGTCAGCTCAGATTCCCGATTGAGATACAGCAGATGGCTCACGCGCTTTTGCAGATCGTCCGGCAGCTTATAGGCTAGCAGAGCTTCATCAGACGGGTCGTCCACCAAGAATTCGGTTATAACGGCAAAAACATCGCGTGCTGGCGCTTCAATCATGAGAATTACTCCTTTGCCTCGGCTCCATTATACCCGGTAGTCTAGGGCAAATCACGCGACAGGATTCACACCGTCCCCAGCGCTGAACTCAATAGCGCGGCGATGGCGCCGGCGATCACAATCGCCAGCAGCAGAATTAGCGCCATGTGGAACAGCTTGCGCAAAGCTTGCCGCTCAGCCGCGCTCCAGCCCCGCCTATCGGTAGGCTCGTCGCTCATCATGTCACCGTCAACAGACCCCAAGGACCCCGAATTCGCCTCTGCGGGTTCAGGCACAATTATATACGCGGCGCCGCGCCAGACGACGCCATGGGCGGGCTCAGATTTTTTCAGAGCCGCCAATCTAAGTTATACTCGGCAGCTAAATGGGGAGTGCAGGAATGAAGGTCTTGGTGACCGGCGGCGCCGGTTATATTGGCAGTCATGTGGTGCAACTGCTGATCGAGCGCGGCTACCAGGTCGTTGTCTACGATAACCTGATCAAGGGCAATCGCGGCGCTGTGCATCCGGACGCGGCTCTCATCGTCGGCGACCTGCGCGACCGAGCGGCCCTGGCGGATCTGTTTGAAGCGCATCCCTTTGACGGCATCCTGCACTTCGCCTCGCAGATCTCGGTCAGCGAGAGCATGCTGAAGCCCTTCGATTACCTGCGCGACAATCTGTACACCATAATCAACGTGCTCGAATGCGCCAGCCGCCGCCAGGTCAAGCGCTTCATCCTGTCATCCACCGCCAATCTATACGACCAGCCCGAGCGCGTCCCGATCGATGAAAGCGAAGCGCTGATCCCGGGCAGCATTTATGGCGAAACGAAGTACATGGCCGAGCGCCTGCTCGCTTGGATGGACCGCCTGTACGGCGTCAAATACTGCGCGCTGCGCTATTTCAACGCTTGCGGCGCCCATCCCGATGGGCATATCGGCGAGGCGCACGACCCTGAAACGCACCTGATACCGCTCGTATTACAGGTCGCTCTGGGGCAGCGCGCGGCGATCGAGATCTACGGGTCCGATTACGACACGCCCGACGGCGCCTGCATCCGCGATTATGTGCATGTGCTCGACTTGGCGCGCGCTCATATCCTGGCTTTGGAAGCGCTGGCCGACGGCGAAAGCCGCGTCTACAACCTCGGCAGCGGCTGCGGCTATTCCGTGCGTCAGGTCATTGAAAGCGCGCGCGCCGTCACTGGACATCCAATCCCCGCCATCGAAGCGCCGCGCCGCCCGGGCGACCTGCCCGTCCTGGTCGCCGATAGCGAAAGGATCGGCCGCGAGCTTGGCTGGGAGACCGATTACAATAGCCTCGAGGCCATCATCCAGACAGCCTGGAACTGGCATCGCCGACATCCGAATGGCTACGATTCCTAAGTGGTGAAAGCGCAAACTTGCACTGTATCAGCTTCTGTTGACGGAGGAGTTGTTATGACACGTTTGGCCATCATGGCCGATATTCACGGCAATTTGCCCGCGCTGGAAGCCGTAATCGACGACATGGCGCAGTATGCGGTTGATCACGTAGTCGTCGCCGGCGACAGCGTCAATTGCGGTCCCTTTTCGCGCGAGGTTCTTGAAGTCATTCATGAGCGCAACTGGGCGCTTATCCGCGGCAACAATGAATATTACGCCACCGAGTACAAAACGCCGCGCATGCCGGCCCACTGGTCGCGCTTTACGCTGCCGCCTCTGCTCCTTGAGCAACTGGGCGCCGACTGGCTGCGGCGGATCGCCTGTCTGCCCGACGCGCTGTCGCTGCGTTTTCCCGACGCGCAGCCACTGGCCGTTTTCCATGGCCTCCCGGGCAATCCCTGGCGTTCAATCACACCGCTGTCGACTGTGGAAGAGGTCAAACAATTTCTAGACGACTTGTCTGAAAATACGATCATCTGCGCGCACAGTCATATCCCGATGGAACGGCATATAGAGCGCTGGCACATCTTGAACCCGGGCTCAGTTGGCATCCCGCTCGACGGCGAGCGCAGCGCCAGCTATATGATCATCGATGGCGACCACGCCGGCTGGCGCCTGTCCGCTCACCGACGTGTGCCGTTCTCCAATGAGGCGAATTTCGCGGCATTTGAAGTCCAGCGCTTCGCTGAGCGCGGCGGAATCACCGCCGTACTCTTGATGCAAGAGTTTCAATTTGCGCGGATGCGGCTGTGGCCCTACCTGCAATGGAAGCGGCGCCATCATGCCGACCAGCCAGACAGCGTCGCCCTATTGGACGAGTTTGAGCGCCTGGAGGACAGTCGTCCCTACATGCCGCCCGAATACCGCGATCTCAGCGCCGCGCTTTACCGCGACTAGTGAGCGGTCGCGTGTTATGATCTTCCAAGGTTTTACCTAGAGACGCAGGATCAAGTCATGTGCCGCAACATCCGCACCCTTTTCAACTACGATCCGCCCAGCACGCCAGCGGATATCGAAGCGGCGGCAAGGCAATACGTGCGCAAAATCAGCGGCTACCGCAAGCCCTCCGATCGGAACCGAGCCGCCTTCGAGCAGGCTGTCGCCGAGATCACGCAAGCCACGGCGGCATTGCTCAACTCGCTGCAAACAGCTGCCCCGCCGCGTGATCGCGCCGCCGAAATCGCCAAAGCGCGCGCCCGCAACGCCAAACGCTTCGGGACCGCTTAAGCCGTTTACAGCCCTCCCTCCTTGCGTTAGACTACTGCGGCAATTCAGGCAGTGGGACGAGGACGGGCGATGACACTCAGTGGCGAATCGATGCGCGCCATCATTATGGAGGGCATCGGCGGTCCGCGGGTTCTCAAAGTCACGAGGATACGCGTCCCGGCGCCCGCTGCGGGCCAGGTCCTGGTCAAGGTCCACGCGGCCTCAGTCAACAAAACCGATCTGCATTTGCGCAGCGGCCGGCTGATCATCCGCAAGCCCATGCCCCACATTCTCGGCGGCGATCTGGCCGGCGAGGTAGTGGCTGCCGCCGACGATGCAAAGAGCTGGGAAACGGGCGCGCGCGTGGCCGCCTGCTTCGCCGGGCTCGGCCGCGAAATCAACGGCAGCTATGCCGAGTTCTGCGCGCTGCCGGCCGACGAGTTGGTCGGCTTGCCCGCTGAAGTCGATTTCCAGTCAGCGGTTGCCGCCGGCGCCAGCTTCGCCGATGCCTATCTCGCGCTGGTCGCGAATGGCAGGCTAAAGAAAGCGGACCTGGTTGTGGTTCGGGGCGCGGGCGGGGACATCGGCGCCTCCGCGGTACAGATTGCCAACGCGCGCGGCGCCAAAGTGATCGCTATCAGCGCGGGCGAATTTGCAGCGCCATTGCAAGAGATTGGCGCGCAGGTCGTGCTCGAAGACGCGGGCAAAGATCTGGTGCGGCAAGTCAAAGTCGCGACCGAAGAACGCGGCGCCAGTCTTGTGCTCCACTGTAACGAGCGCCTCGACCTGGAAGAGTCGCTGGCGATGCTCGCTCCTGGGGGCCGTCTCGTGATCGCCGGCGCCCTGAGAAAGCCCGAAGCCCGACTGAACGCCATGGACCTGGTGCAAAAGAACCTAAGCATCGTCGGTTCACAGGGCTCCATCAAAACAAAAGACTATGAGACCCTGCTGAAGAATCTGGCGAAGGGCGTCTACAAGCCGCTGATCAGCGCCATACTGCCGCTCAGCAAAGCGCGGGTGGCGCACCGAAAAATGGAAAAAGAGCCCGGCTTCGGCAAAATCGCGCTCGTGCCGGACTCGATCCTAGAGGCGGCAAAGAAACCGTCAAACTGGATTCCGATCGAATAGCGCCACTAGGATTCGAGCATCGGATAATCCAAGCAGAGCGCATCCAATGCCAGACGAAGATTGGCGTTGGTGGACAGCGCGCGGATTGTCCGGCGCGTCGCCTCAAGAGCGAGCAAAGCCTCACGCGCCTCAATGCGCTGGGCCAGCGCTCGAATCTCATCGGCGCGGTCCGAATTGCAGGGCTTGACCAGGCTGGCGTGACATTGCAGCAGAACATCGCGCCAGTAGGTTTGCCAGATTTCCAGGATTTTGCGCGCGGCCGCCTTATCCGCCCCAATTCGCCGGCTTAAGTCCTCAGCCGCTTTCATTCGCTCAAATCGCGCGCCCTTCACGATCGCGCTCAGCTCGTCCAGCGTCTCACTTCGCTCTGCCAGTATGGTTTCATCAGCCATAGCCGCCAGCGCCCAAGCAATGCGCCCGCCACTCAACCGCGCGATGAGATCGGCGCGTTCTTCCGGGCAGCCGCGCTCGACAAGCGCAGCTTTGATCACCTGCAGTGGCGCGGGGCGCAGCGGTATCGTCTGCGACCGACTGCGAATCGTCGGCAAGACGCGCTCGGGCGAGCTCGCGAGCAGAATCATGACCGCAAAGGATGCCGGCTCCTCAAGCGTCTTCAGCAGCGCGTCTTGAGCGAGCGGCGCGACCAGATCAAAATCTTCAAATATGGCGATGCGGTAGCGCGCGGCATAGGGCTTCAGCGCCAGCAGTCGCGTAACCTCGCGTATCGCGTCAATTTTCAGCGGCGCGCCATCTTCCCGCTTTGCGACGATCAGGTCAGGATCGCTGCCCAGGCCTAATGCTCGGCAGCTGCGACAAGTTCCGCAGGGCCGGCGGGCAATCGCCTCATCTTCGCAGTTTAGCGCCATGGCAAAAGCCTGCGCCAGCGCCCCCTTGCCCAAGGCTGGCGCGCCGGAGATCAGATACGCGTGACGCTGGCGGCCATTGAGCAGACTGCGGCGCAACTGTTCAATCGCCCAATCGTGGCCGATGATCCCCCAATCCTGCTTTGAGACGGCGTCGAGATTCATAGCCGCATTATACTGCGCCCAAGCCGCCGAGAAAGTCCGTTCTCGGCTTCAACTCAAACGGGTTAACGATTCGCAAAATGACGGACGCCCAGCGCGAGGGCGCGGCGCTTGCCCTATAATGGATGGCAGGCGCCGTCTACAATGACCGGCGTTCTGAATTTGACTGTCGGTTACCCAGATAAGGAATTCGCCATGCGCTCCCAGATTGCGCCTTTCATTCGACTTTTCGCCCTCCTCTTATCCTTCGTCATCGGCGCATCGGCGCAGGATAGGCCGACGGTGACCATCACGCCGGAATCGGGCGAGGCGGAAAGAGCCGTCTTCACCATTGAAATCGACGGATTGCAGCCGGATACCGAATACCGCGTTGAGATTGTTTTCGCGGGCGCGGTCGTTTTCAGCAGCGAAGAGACAAGCGATCAGGCGGGCCACATACCCTACCCCATCAGCAGCACCGAAGGCGACGCGCCGGGCAGATACACCTTGCGCGTACTCCTGGACGGCGCCGTTATCGCCAGCGCCGACTTTGAACTAACCGAAGCGGAAGCGGCGCCTAGCGAAGAGGGCGAAGGCGGCGCCCTCGGCGATGTGACGGTCACGCCGCAGGCGGCGCCCTTCGGCAAAGTACAAACCTTGCGCGTCGCCGACCTGGCGCCCAATACGCAATACACACTGGAGATCACCGCCAGCGAGACGCTTCAAGTGGCGTATCGCCGTCTGCAAACCAGCGATGAAAATAGCCTGATCGAAATCGAGATATTCGCCGAAGAAGGGGATGCCGCCGGCCTGCAGCTGATCGCCGTCTATGACAGCGCTGGTGATCTGATCGCCGAGGGCAGCTTCACAATCCTGGCGCCGCCGACGCGCGATGTCTCCGTGACCGTGACGCCACCGGTTGTGACCGCTGGCAACCCGGTAGAAATCGCGCTGAAGGGAATGGCGGAATTCGACAGCGTCAGCGTTCAAATCACGACCGCTGACGGCCTGCTGATCGATACGCTCTTGGCGCGCGCCTCCAGCGCTGGCGAGACCACGCTCGCCTACGACACGCCAGCCGGGCTTGCCGACGGCGATTATCAGTTGGACATTTTCGTCGAAAGCGATCTGTTGGCCAGCGCAGCGCTGACCGTCGGCGAGGGCGTCGCGGCGGAACCACTTGTCACGTTGTCGGTTGATCCGCCAAGCGCTTCCATCGGTCAAGAGCATAGGATTTCGGCGGCCGGTCTCGCAGCCGATCAAGCTTTTACGCTGGTCATCCTCGATCCAGCGGGCGCCGAAGAATACAGCGCGGCGCGGCAAGCCGACAGCGCCGGCGAGTTCAGCCTAACGATCTCCAGCACGGAGGAAGATGACACAGGCGCCTACACTGTTGAGATCCGCGCCGACGATAGCGGCGCGCTGCTCGCGTCAGCGACGTTTGAAATCACGGCAGCCGCCGCTGAGACAGATGACGAAATGGGCGCGGCGCCAGCCGAAGAAGACGCGCCTTCGCCCGCAGAGCCGGACGCGATCGCGTCGATCGAGCCGGGCGCCGCCCCGATCGGCTCAACGCATCGCGTCGCCGTGCGCAACCTGGGCGCCAATGAGACGGTCGCCATTGATGTGCGCTTCGCCGGGGCCTCCGTCTACATGACAGAGAAGACGGCTGATGAAAGCGGCGCAATCAGTTTGGATTTGGTCACCGACGCCGACGACCAACCCGGCGACTACACGATTCAGGTCCTGCGGGAGAGCGGCAATCAGCCCTCGGTCGTCTTGACCGCAACCGCCACAGCCGCGCCAGCCGACAGCGTCGGCGACGCCGAGGTGATCTCGAGCCGCCTGAGCGCCGGCCGCGCCGACATCGAGTTCGACGGCGTGGCTCGGCAAACTGTGCTGATCAAGGTACAGTCCGAAGATTTTGACCCGGCCGCCGCACTCATCGGACCCGGCGATATGGCGCTCGCCTTCAACGATGACAGCCGTGGACAAAAGGACGCCACAATTGGACCGCTGCGCCTGCCCTACACCGGCGAGTATGAATTGGCGATAAGCGCCAAGCCACTGATGATGGCGCAAGGCGCCGAATCCGGCGAGTTCACGGTCACAATTACGCCCGTCGCGCTCGCGCCAATCGACTTCGATTCGGAGGTCCGTTTTGCCTTGAGCGCGGAGACGCCAGCGCTCTACTACGCCCTGCCCGTGGAAACGGGCGACAGCTTGACCGCCACAGTCGACAGCGGCGGCGCGCTGGACACGCTGTTGCAAGTCATATCGCCGACGGGCGAAGAACAGGCTTTTGATGACGACAGCGGCTCCGGCTTGGACGCGGAACTGAGCAATCTCATCTTCGATCGCGCCGCTGACTATGTATTGGTCATATCCAGCTTCGACGCCGGCGCCAGTGGCGAAGGCACGGTTAGAATCGCACGCAATCCCGTGCGCTCGCTCGACATGGGCGAAGCCATCGTCACGCTCAACGACAAAGCCATTCGCGATCTTGTGATTTTCGACGCCGTCGAAGACGAGCTGCTCGTACTCAATTTGGAGGTAGTCAGCGGCGCTGTGGAAGATCTGTACGTCACGGCGGCGGTTGAGGGCATGGAGGTCATGTCCTACAGCACGATGGGCGTGCCGGACGAACTGCCGCTGGCCTTCGTCATGCCCATGAGCGGGCGCGTGGTCGTCACGCTCGAGAAGTTCGGCTTTGACGATGGCATCTCGCTCGAAGTTTCGCTCGAACGGCCCTAGTCGCGCTCGCGCCTGTACTCCCCTTCCCTCTCTATGGGGGAAGGGGCCGGGGGATGGGGGTGATCCCCTCAATACACCTGCAAGCCGCGCGCCTCGCGTTTGCCATCGCGCCAGGCTTCCTTGCGGTTATGCGCCGGCAATTGCTTCACGCGCAAGCCTGACCGCTCTTCGACCGTATATCCGGCATAAAATTCCTTGAGCCGCGCCCGGTAATCCGCCGCCACCTGAGCCCGTCTTTCAAAGAGATTCGCGCCTTCTTCCGGATCCGCCTCTAGGTTGAACAATTCGTGGGGACCGGCCGGATAACGCCAAACCAGTTTCCAGCGCCGATCGCGAATCATGCGCAGATCGCCGTATTCTCCGTAGCGGGTATCGTCCCACTCGATCTGCTGGCCGCGCAGCATGTCAGCGTATGACCGGCCCGCGAATGCATCCGCCCCCGGCGCGTCGATGCCAGCCAGCGCGCGAATGGTATGAAATATATCGTAATGATCAACGTAATTGTCCAGCGTCTGCGTTTCGATGCCGGCGCCCCATACAATTAGCGGCACGCGCAACGAGACCTCATGCATATTCAGCGGGCGGGTGCTGTTGCCTTTGCCGAAGAAACCCTGATGTCCCATGGCGCAGCCGTGATCGGAGGTATAGATGACGATTGTATTTTCCAGTTGGTCACGCATTTTCAGAGCGCCGATGACGCGCGCGATGTTGTCGTCGATTTCAGTCACCGACGCATAGTAGCCGATATAGCGATCGCGCAGTTCCTGCTCGCTTAGTTCGTTCGCGCCGCCTTCATTATTGACCCAGCGATGCGGCGACCAAGCCGGTATTTCCTGAAAGCGACAGTCTTGATATTTCGCAGTCTGCTCGGGGTCATGTTCCTGCTGCCGGTACGGTGAATGCGTGGCGATATAACCGATGTTGAGGAAGAAGGGTCGGTCGGTCGGGGCGCTGTCGAGAAACTCAATCGCTTGGTCGGTGATGAAACGCGATTTGTTGCCGTTTAGCTCGACCATGTCGCCATTCAGCGCGTAGGTATAAGGTCCGTTATGACTTCCCTGCCAGCCGGGCAAGCCAAAGTAGTAATGAGCGCCCGCCGGCGCCAAGTGCGATTGACCAAGATGCCATTTGCCGCTCAGCCCGCAGTGATAGCCGGCAGCAGACAGGAAATCGAAAAGCGTGCGCGTCCCGCCCAGCCAGTCGCGCTCGCCGATCGTCGGGTTCGCCTCTTCCAGCCAATCGTGAATGCCAATCTGCGAGGGCGTCTTGCCGGTCAACAGACAGGCGCGCGCCGGCGAGCAGACCGGGCAGGGCGTGCAGGCATTCGTGAAGCGCGCGCCGGTCGCCGCCAGCGCGTCCAGCGTCGGCGTCTTCACCTCGCTGTTGCCGTAGCAGCCGTTCGCCCAAGCGCCATGATCGTCGGTCAGGAATAGCAGGATATTGGGTCTGTCGGTCATGCGCATTCTCCGCAGCAATCGGTCTATCTGCACGATATAGCGTAATTCAATTCCTTCATAGATTCACGCCTCAGCTCAATTGCAATCATCAAAGCAACTTTCTATACTTAGCCAAACGAATCGGAAAAGGAGCAGGCGACATGCCTCTGGTCTCGCAGGCGCAGGCGGAACAATATCAGCGTGAAGGCTACTTCATCCTTGAATCCGTGATTCCCGAGAATGTCGTGGCCGCGTTGCTCGACGAGTGCATGCGCATGGTCAGCGAGCGAGACCGCGAAATGGAAGCCAAAGGCGTCAAAACCGAGGGCATCACCCACTATAAGAAGCGTTATTTCATAAGCGGCCGCGATGCCGACAGCCCGATCATGACGGAATTTCTCTTCAGCGAGTTGATGGCGGAGATCTGCCGCGCCACCCTCGGCGACACTGCCTATCTCTTCCACGAGCAGTACGTCGTCAAAGCGGCCGACAGCGACAGCAAGTTCGCCTGGCACCAGGATTCCGGCTACGTCGGGCATTACCATCGCGCCTATCTTTCCTGCTGGTGCGCGCTTGATGATATGTCCATCGAGAACGGCACCGTATACATCCTGCCCTACTCGCGCGACGGGCGGCATTCGACTGACGAGATCATCGACCATAGGGTCGAAGAACGAACGAACGACAAGGTCGGCTACCGCGGCGACGATCCGGGCTTGCCAGCCATTGTGCCGGCCGGCAGCATTGTCGTCTTCAGCAGCCGCGCCTTTCATCGCAGCGGTCCTAATTTGACCGACAACTACCGCCGCTGTTACCTGGCGCAGTATTCGGCCGAACCGATCATGAATCGTGACGGCACGGAGTTGTGGGGGCGCGCCGAACCCATCCTTGAAAATGGCGAGCGCGTCGGATTACGCGCCTAACCAAAGAGTTCGAGCGTGCCGCGCATCTCCATCGGCAGCGTGAAGATCTGCCAGGCGGCCAGCATCAGCAGCAAGGAGACCAAAGCCCAAGGCAGAAAGCCCAGCAGCGCTTTACGCCGGTAAAGACGGTGCGCCGTCTTCTGCGCCAGCCGCAGGCTCCAGAGAAAGCCGGCGATCAAAACGATCAACTGAAGCAGCCCAATCGGGTTCGAGTCCAGGCTGAAGCTCCAGCGCGCCCAATCGCCGGTCTCGCCGAGAAACTCCTGAATCACCGGCACGATCAAGCCGGGTCCCACGAGCAGGTGAAAACTGTAATGGGCGAACCAAATGCCGAAGCCGATTGGCGCGAAGGCGGGCGCGAAGGCGGCGACTGTATCGCGCAGCGAATCGCGCTTGCTGAAGCCGGTGAAGCGCCGGCCGAGCGTCGCGGCCGCCACAGCCGCCGCCAGCGGCAGCAGCAGATTGGCCGCGGCGAATATCAGCAGCAGCGCCAGAAACTCGCTTCTGACGCCCAGATTGAGCGCCAGCCATTCTTGCAGCTCGTAATATGGCGGGACCATGCCGAAGGCGTTCGACAGCCCCATAAAAGCCAGCGCGATGACCAGCAGCGACATATCCCAGCGCCGGGGCCAACTGTCGGCCCGCCCCAGTTCAGCGCCCGCCGCGCGCGTGAACAGGCTGACGTTGTCGTGCGGGCAGGCGCGGACGCAATCCAGGCACATTGTGCAATCCATATTCCCGCGCATCTGCGGGGCGAAGAGCTCCGTTCCGCAGCCGAGCGCGCCGCTCGGTCCATGCGCCACGCGAAGTTGCCGCGCCTCGCCATCCGCGCCGCCTGGAATCTGGTCAATGCGAATGAGCGGCTCGGGCGCGTAACTCCCCCTGACGCACTCATGGCCGACGCAGCTTGCGCAGACCGCCGGCGACTTGACTGTCACGCGCGTCGGCGACAGCGTCGAATAGACCATATTGAAGGAACCCAGCGGGCAAACATATTTGCAGAAGGCCGATTCGGCGAAAGCCGCTTCGAGAATGAAGGAAGCGACAAAATAACCGATGATCAGCCAGGCAGTCAGCCAGGGACTCGCCCACAAATCAAAATATTCATAGGCGAAGAAGAGCGTGAACAAGCTCAAGATGGCAACCCACTTGTTGCGCAGCCGCTGCGGAAAGCGCCGCCCTTGAATCGACAGCCGCTTCGCCAATGTACGGGGCAAAGTAAAGGGGCAACCCATGCAGATTAGATTGCCAGCCAGCAGCAGCGCCAGCACGACGATTCCGCGCAGATGGACCCAAGGCGCAATTGTCGCCAGGTTGCGCGCCGCCGACTGGGGACCGATGAAGCCGTCGATCACCAAGGCCAGCGCTACGAGCGTGAATAGCAACTGCAGCGTCAGCCGCCCGTGTCGATGACGCAGGGCGCGTCCGATGAGTGGCAACTGCAATACATCCATTCCCGCCGCCGGCTGATGAGCCTCCTGTAACGCATTCGATTTCATAAAGCCGCTCGCCTATATGGCCGTCCCGCTGGCCAAGGTGTAAACGACGAATACGGCGTACAGCAGCAGCAGCACCCAGCCCTCCCGCCGGCTCAATCCGCGTTCCGTCCATAAGAAGCGGAAGAGCGCCAAGGTCGTCAACACGAGAATGCCAATCGATGTCCACAAGTCGCCGGTCGCGACATCAATGCCGCGGAGGCCCAGCAGTGACAGCGCGATCGTCCAGGGCAGCGCCAAGCCCACCAGCAGATCGAAGGTGTTGGAGCCGACCGCGTTGGCGACCGCCATGCCGCCTCGGCCCTCGCGCGCCACATCCACCGACGCCATCAGATCGGGCGCCGAGGTGCCGGCCGCCAATAGCGTCAAGGCGACAATCACCGGCGGAATGCCCAGGCCAGCCGAGAAGACAATTGTCGCCTCGACCAGGACATAACTCAATGCCACGATCAGCGCGATTGACACGGCAAAAGCCCAGACGAAGTTCTTATCAGGCGGGCCCGTGACGCGCCGCAATACCGTCTCGACCAGCGCCTCCAAATGATGCCAGCCGGCCACCTGGCCGCTTTCCGACGCCGCTTGGCTCGCATTCTGAGGCGCCTGCTCATCATCCGCCTCCGGATCCTTCAACACGATGAGCAGGCCCATATACACGACATAACCGACCAGACCGAGTACCGCTTCAATCAGTGAGACGTGACCGTCAAAGAAGACCAATCCCAGATACAAGATTGAAATCAGGTAGTAGGCGATGTCGCGCCCGACGGCGAAGATATGAATATGCAAGCCGCCCGCGACCACAGCCGATATGCCAGTGATCACCAGGATGTTGAAGACGGCCGAGCCGACGATCGTGCCGATGCCGACATCGCTGTGGGCGCCGCCGGCCGTGAACAGCGCCATCAAAGCGATCGCCAGCTCCGGCGCCGACGAACCGATCGCCATCAGGGACGCGCCCGCCACTTCGTCCGAGAGCTTCAAGCGGCGCGATATCTCGTCCAGGCTGGGGATGAAGAACTTATCGGTCACGACCGCCAAGACGAAGACTGAGACGAGAATCGCCGCCAGACTTAGGAGGACGTCTCCCATGTTCTGTTCTCCCCGACGCTAGCGCCGCCGCCTTGCCCTGTCATCAATCACCAGCGAGCGACAAGAGCGCGGAAAAGCATCTCGCGCTCGGCTATTTCGTCGGGCGCCGCGCATTCGCGCTCCAGCCAGTCTTGTAAAGCGCGAACCGCCTCGCCGTGAATCGCCGGCGGCAGGCGCCAGTCGCTGCTGAACATGCCGGCCGCCCGCCGCTCGACCATGATGCGGGGCGACACCGGCTTCTCGACATAACGCAAGAGATCGACGGTTTTCGCCCGGGCGCCTGTCGCAAGCAGGTATCGCCGCATCCTGTCGTCGGTCATCCAGATTCCGTGGCGAATCCCTTCACCGCCGACGCCAAGTCCGCGCAAAATCTGATCCCATTTCTCTTGCACGATGCCCCATGGCGCCAACTCCGCGTCGGCCGGCGCTATATTTTCCACGATGGCCAAGACGCCGCCCGCTCGAAGCAGACGGCGCGCCTCGTCGATGCAGGCGCGCCACTCGTGCAAATGATGAAATACGCGCACGGCATGAACTAAATCGAATCGCCCGGCGGCGAAGGGCAGTTTGGCGCAATCAGCCTGCGCCAGCCGCAGATCGCAACCGGCCTCCACTTTTCCCGCGATAAGCCGCATCATGCCGCGTGAGAGATCGATGCCGACATAATCTTGCGCCGCATCAATGAAGGGGCGCGCAATCAGCCCGCTGCCAATCCCCAACTCGAGCATGCGCGCTGAAACGCTTGCGTCGGCGCATTCCAGCAGCGCATCGCGGTAGCGCTCAACCACACCAGCGCGGTAGCCGCGCGTCGCGTCGTAAAATGATACCGCCTTATCGTAATTGACCGGCATAGACCATAGGCAATCGGTTAATATACTGCCAGTATAACGCGAATGACGCGCGAGCGTTTCGCAAGCCACGGGCGCGGCGGAGGAGTTGACATGAAGAGCGAAGACATCAAGCTGCTCTACCGCTACAACGAATGGGCCGACGAGCGCATTTTGGACAAGGCAACCGAACTCACTCACGAGCAAATCACAGCGCCAAACGTTTTTGGTTGGGGCAGCCTATTTGGCGCGCTCGCGCACATCCTGCACGCCGAATATTACTGGCGCAGCAGACTCTCGGGTGAAGCCGGCGGCGACGAACCGAGAGAGGGCGACTTTGCCGACCTGGAAGCTTTGCGCGCGCGCTGGCAAACTGAGCATGCCGCCCTGCGGCAATACATTGGCGGTCTGACTGACGAGCAAGTATGCGGCGACATCAGCAGCGGAAGCGGGCAGCGCCCCCTCTGGCACTTCCTGCTGCACCTCTACACGCACGGTGTGCAGCACCGCAGCGAATGCGCCGCCATGCTGACGGAATTCGGGCAGTCGCCGGGGCTGATGGATTTTTCTGTCTTCCTCAGCGACACCGGCAAGTGAGTTCAAGAAGCCAATTCGAGCGAGGCAAGAGCGATGAAGGCCGAAGACATCAAACTGTATTATGCGTACAACGAATGGGCGAACCAGCGCATCCTGGACGCGGCCGAGCGGGCGACGCCCGAGCAGCTGAGGGCGCGGAACGAGCTCGGCTGGGGCAGCCTGCGCGGCGCCCTCGTCCACATCCTCGACGCCGAGCAAGGTTGGTTCAGCTTCCTCTTCGGAACCGAAAACAAAGGCCTCATTGACCCGGAGTCCTTCGCTGATATGGCCGAGCTGCGCGCCCGTTGGGAACAGCAAAACAAGATCACGCGGCGCTGCCTGGATACGCTGCAAGACGACGATTTGACGCGCATCCACAGCAATGAACGGGGCGGCAATACCTACGATTGGGTCTTGTGGCAGGCCCTGGTGCACGTGGTCAACCATGGCACGCAGCACCGCGCCGAGTGCGCCGCCCTGCTGACTGGATTCGGGCATTCTCCCGGCGACATGGATTTCACGCTCTTCCTTCGTCAACGCGAAGAAAGCGCCTGAAGGAGGCGGCATGAACCGCGCCGATATCAAGCTGCTCTTCCAATACAACGATTGGGCGAATGACCGCATCCTCGCCCAGGCTGAGCGCGTCTCGCCGGAACAACTGTCGGCGGAAAACGACTTCGGCTGGGGCAGCTTGCGCGGGGCGCTCGTGCATCTGATGGACGCCGAGCACGCCTGGCGCGTCCTGCTGAAGACCGGCGAGCATGTTGAATGGCTGCAACCGGAAGACTTCCCGGCGGTCGGGGGCATCCGGGCGCGCTGGAACGAAGAACGCTCTGCATTCTGGGACTACCTCAATAGCCTCAGCGACGAAGACTTGATCGGCACAGTCAGCTACGAGGGTCACCACAATAGGATATACCACCGCGTCCTCTGGCACTGCCTCGCCCACGTCGTCAATCATGGCACGCAGCACCGCGCCGAATGCGCCGCCCTTCTAACCGGTTTTGGTCATTCGCCGGGCAACCTCGACTTCAGCGAGTTCCTGCTGGCTAGGTAAAAGCAGCGCGATCGGCCAGCCTTTCGGGGAGTGGCTAATTCGGTGGACATGAGCTATTCGAGAGCAACAACAATGTAGGGGCGGCCTATCATGCCGCCCGCGTTACACAAAGAGATTCGGGCGACCTAATAGGTCGCCCCTACACATAATCTTGTGTGAATCACAGCCACCAAGTTCGACACTCCCGCCTTTCCGACTGAATTGCAGCATCAGACGAGTTTCGATATACTCAAGTGGATAGAAATGGAATCTCCCGTCCATTGTTCTCGCATCGGAGGCGGCACGCACGCCTCCGCCCAAAGTGTAAATCGCAGGTAGGCTTTTGAAAGGAGCCCCGTCATGCGTAAGTTAGCTTTATTGGCTGTACTGGTTTTCGTCTCGCTGTCGCTCATCCCGGCGATCCTGCTCGCCCAGGACGCCCCCAAAGTGACGGTCGTCACCTGTTGGGGCGGTCCGGAAGGCGTCGGCTTCAACGCTGTCAACGCGGTCTTCACCGAGCAGACCGGCATTGAAGTCGAACACATTGACGATCGCGATTGCCACCTGCTGCCGCAAATCATGGCCAGCGCCGGCAACCCGCCCGACATATCCGGCATGCCGCGTCCCGGCGTCATGGCTGAGCTGGCGCGCGAGGGCTTGATCATCCCCTTGAGCAGCGGCGGCGACCCCGTGCTCACGCCCGATTACGTAGCCGACAATTACGGGCAAGCGCTCATCGACCTGGGTTCGGTGGATGGCGAGTTCTACGGCGTCATCAGCGCGGTCAGCTCCAAGAGCATCGCCTGGCGCCGCACCGATGTATTCGAGGATATCGGCGAAGACGCGCCCGCAACCTGGGACGAGTTCATCGAATACCTGGACATCCTGGCGGAAGAAGGCATCCCGCCCTTGGCGCTCGGCGCTTTGGACGGCTGGACGCTCACCGACTTCTTCGAGAACCTCTATCTCAACATCGCCGGTCCGGATATGTACCACAAGCTCTTCGTGACGCATGAAGTCGAATGGACCGATCCCACCGTCATCAGCGCGCTGGAGCACTTCGCCGAAGCGGTATCGCCGACCGACACGCGCCTCTACGGCGGCTCGGACGGAACGCTCGCCCGCGGTTTCATCGACGCCATGGACGCGGTGATGAACGGCGACGCCGGGCTCTTCCCGCTCGCCAGCTTCATGCGCAGCTTCGCCCAAGCCAACTTCCCGGGTCAGACCTGCCCCGATGACTTTGGCTCTTTCCGCTTCCCGACCATCAACGAAGAGTTCGCCAACTCGGTCGTGCTCGGCGGCAACTTCTGGCTGATGTACAATGACCGGCCCGAGGTGCGCGAATATATGCGCTGGATGGCCGGCGCCGAAGCGCAAGAGTTGATGGCGACGCAGGAGACGGGACCGCAACTCTCAGCCAACTACAACGTGTCGGCTGATGTCTACGCCGAGCCTTGTGACGGCATGGCCGCGGCCATGGTCGCCAATGCCGCCTTCGTCGCCTTTGACGGCTCCGACCTGGCGCCGGGCGCGATCGGCGGCGACGCCATGTTCACCGGCTTGCAAGATCTGGTCGCCAATCCCGACGCCGTGCAAGAGGTCGCCCAATTCATTGAGGATGTGGCTGACACTGCTTACGGCGGATAACCCGCCAAATCGTTTCGCTTGGAGGGCAGTCCAAGCCGGCTGCCCTTTTTAGCCAGATCGCTCGTCAGCACAGCAACCTGTCTGTAAGAGTTGGGCAGGTCAACATAAGATGCAGTCGCGCAGGTTCAGCAAACTGATTCCCTGGCTATTCGCCGCGCCGGCGCTGATTGCGCTGTCGCTCTTTTATGTCTACCCGACCATCGTCACTGTAATCCTGAGCTTCACGCGCGGCACAATCACGACCCCGGCAAAGGAGTTCGTCGGGCTCGACAATTATCGGATTCTGCTGACGGAAGACCGCTTCTTCCTCAGCTTTGAAGACGGCGTATTCAGCGGCGCGCTCGTCAACAGTTTCGCCTGGCTGATCCTCTTCCCGACCGCCATCGTGCTAATTGGGCTGCTGGTCGCTGTGCTGGCTGACAAGGTCAAATACGAGGCGATCATCAAGTCCGTCATGTTCATGCCGATGGCGATTTCGGCCACAGCCGCCGCCGTCATCTTCCGCCTCTTTTACAATCAAAATCCCAATCTCGGCTCGCTCAACGCCTTGCTGGCGTCCATTTTCCCGGACTTTGAGCCGATCGCTTTTTTGGGCAGCGTCGATGTGGCCAACCTGGCCGTGATCTTCGCTGGCGTCTGGATCTCGACCGGTCTTTCGGTCGTCGTGCTTTCAGCCGCCTACAAAGCGATTCCGGCTGAGATTCACGAAGCGGGCCGCATCGATGGCGCCAACGCCTGGCAGTTATTCTGGCGCGTCTCCGCCCCCATGCTCAGCGGTCCCGTCACCTTCATCGCCGTCACCATGATTATCAACGCGCTGAAAATGATCGACCTCGTGCTGGTGATGACGAAAGGCGCGCCGCGCGGCGCCACACGCATCATTGGTTACACCGTATTTTGGGAGACCTTCAACAACAACCGTTCCGGCTATGGCAGCGCTGTCGCCGTCATTCTCTTGCTCCTGGTCATGCCATTCATCATTTATCAGGTGCGGCGCGTTCGCCGCGAGATATGAGGACGCGCCGTCCGTGACTGCTCTCATCACCGGCAGAGGCCAAGCCAGTCACTCCGAAGCGCTCATTGCGTTGACGCGGCGCGGACCAGTGCACGCCATACTGCTCATCATCGGCCTCATCTGGCTGGCGCCATCAGTCGGCTTGGCGGTCACTTCGTTTCGCACGCGCGGCGATATCTCCGCTTCGGGCTGGTGGACGGTCGCCAGCGGAAACCGGACCGTGACCGACCAGCTATGGGAATTGGAGATCATTGAGTCCGGCGAAAGCGGCGAGAACATCGTGCTCGCCGGCGCGATGCTGAGCGGCGAATTACTGACTGACGCGGTGGAAGGCGTGCCGGCCGCCACCATCGGCTTGGTACGGATTCAACAGATCAGCGGCGCGATCACGGTCGAGGAATATGGCCAGCCCATCGCGCTCGCCGGCGTCGGTACGGTCACTGTAAACGCAGACGGCGCCTACGATTTCGCGCCCGCAGCCGGCTACGATGGCGCCTTCGTCGTCGAGATCGACAACGCGGAAACGCCCTTCAGGGCCGAATTCCAGCTGCAAGGCTATGAATCCATCCAAGGCGAACTCGAAATCGAAGAAATCGGGGAATCGGAACGGGTTCCCCGCGCCGGCAAGATCACGGTTCATGCCGACGGCAGTTACGACTTTGAGCCGCGCGCAAGTTTCGTCGGGACTTTCGAGGCGACCGTCGATCAAAGCGCAGTCGCCAACCCGCCCTTCACCATTCACTACTCCATGGAGCGCGCCGGCGGTCCCCTGCTTACAGTCGACGCGGGCGAGACGATTCAACTGCCGCTGGCTGGGGCGCTTCACGTGGACGCCGAGGGCCGCTTCGAATTCAACGCGTCCGCCGATTTCGCCGGTGCGATTGAGATGGAGCTCGGCATTCAGAATCCGCTGCTGACGCTGGAAAACTACGTCGAAGTCTTCACGCGCGAGCAGTTGGCTGAGCCGGGCTTTCTCAACTTCTTCAAGAACAGCTTTATCATCACGGTTCCCAGCACGCTTTTGACAATCGTCATCGCGGCAACGGCGGCCTACGCCTTCTGCTGGCTGGACCTGCCCTTCCGCAATTATTTCTACCTGCTGGCCATCGCCATGTTGATCGTGCCCATGCAAACCACCTGGATCCCAGTGTTGCGGATGTTGAACACAGCGGGCTTAATCGGGACTTTTCCCGGCATCTGGATCGCGCACGCCTCCTACGGGACGCCCTTCGCCATCTTCCTGCTCTACAACTTCTTTCGCGATCTGCCGGGGGAGCTCTTCGAAGCGGCGCGCGTGGACGGCGCATCCGAGTTCGGCATGTTCTTCCGCATCGTCATACCGCTATCCATGCCCGCGATCGCTTCGCTGGGCATCTTTCAATTCGTCTGGATTTGGAACGACCTGATGAACGCCCTCATCTTCCTTGTCGATCAACAGCTATTCCCGCTGACAGTCGGCATTCGCCAGCTTGTGGGGCAATACGCCAATGAATGGGATATCCTGGCTTCGGGCGCCTTTATCACCATGGTTGTGCCACTTATCGTCTTCTTCAGCCTCCAGCGCTATTTCGTCCGCGGCGTAACGGCCGGCGCGGTGAAGGGTTGAGCGAGTCATGTTAATACGAGCTAACGGAGGCCTGTTCACGCGGCGGTCGCATTGGAGCGGGGCCGCACGTCTTTTGCTGCTGCTTGCTGTGCTAGCGTTCGCGGCGCCGGCAAAGGCGTTAGTGGTCATCATTCGCGTTCCAGCGGATTACCCGACCATAAGCGAGGCGCTGGCCGCCGCGCCCGATGGCGCCATCATCGAGATCGCGGGCGGCACCTATAACGAATCGCTGGTCATCGATCGGCCCGTCAGCCTGCGCCGGGCCGGCGGCGAAGTGCTGATCGCGCCCTCCGCGGACGAGCCGGTCATCGCCGTCATGGACACTGCGTCGGTCGCCATTCAGGGGCTGACGATCGTCGGCGGCCAATACGGCATCTTCGTCACGCGCAGCCAGGACGTCGCGATACAGGACAACTTCATCTCGGGCAGTCGCCTGGTCGGCATCAAGGTGCGGCTTGGCGCGGCCGACATCCTGAACAACACCGTCTTCCATGCGCAGCCGCCGTACGGCATGGGCATCCACGTCACCAATACGACGCAATGGCCCCAATCCCGCATCGAGGGCAATCTCGTCTTCGGGAATCCGCGCAGCGGCATCTACACCAATATGACTGGGATGATCGAGATCGTGGACAATGTCGTCACCGACAACGGCCAACACGGCATCGCCGTCACCGAGATGTCGCATGCGGATGTATTCAGCAATTTCGTGGTCGACAACACCGACGCCGGCATTCAGCTCTTGGATATGTCGATGGCGCATATCTGCGACAATATCGTCTCGGATACGCATGGATTGAGTGAGGCGCCGCAAATCCGCCGCGGCAACGGCATCATCGTCGATTACCACTCGGAGGCCACGCTGGCCGGCAACCAGATCCAAGACAGCGCCCAGCACGGGATTAGCGTCCTGTTCGGCTCCACCGTGTTCTTGCACGAGAACACGATTGAAAGCAGCGCAGCGCAATCCGTCTTCGTAGACGAAAGCGAAGCGCTGGAGGGCAGCGGCTGCGCCAGCGATGAGTGAGCGCGCTCAGTTCTCTTCGTCCTCGTCGCCTTCCCGCCGCTTGCGCCGCCGCAAGAGCTGATCGCCCAGATTGACGGCAACCGTTTCCTCTAACTTGAATTCCGGCTCCAGCGCATCCCGCCCGCTGGTCGACCTCGGCGCCGCCTGCGCCGCTAACGCAACCGGAGTCGGCCGATCGGGACGCGGCGGTCGGGGACGGAAATAGGGACGATCGCCATAGCCGGTGGCCACCCGCCCGCGGCCGCGCGCGCTGAAGAGCGCCTGCATCTGCTGCGTGCGCGCTTCGTTGCGTCCGCCGCCGAAGAGGTAAGCCCGCAAGCGCAATAGGTCGCTGCGCGTGATGATCAAGCGGCGAATGGCGATATCGAGCGGCAGCAAGAGCAGCGCCAGCAGCACCAGCCGCTCCCAACTATCGGTCGCCGCTTGTCGCTCGCCGAGATTGTGCGCGAAGACATCCGCGGGCTGGTCGGCCAGATTGCGCCCGCCGGTGATTTCGGCGATCTCCGCCAACGTGCGCTCATCATGCGGCCGCGGTATGTACTCCGGCGAGTAGGACATCACCCAGCCATTGAGATCGGTCAAGCTGGTCGCGCCCTCCGCCAACCGCGCCTCCCCGCTGACTGTCAGAAAGTAGGCGCCTTCATTTTGCGGCTCAAAGCTCGCCTCGTAGCGGCCCGGCGCTGTCTGCTGCAGCGGCATGCGCCGGCTGTCGCCCGCTGGATTCAGCAGCGCGCTGGTTAGCAGCAAGCCATCCAGGAACTGACCGTCATTGTCGCGCGCGTCAACCACGATCCGCGCGCGGTCGTTCTCCAGCAAAACGCGGGTCTCCAGGTTCTCGCCGGCGCCGGCATTGATGCTCCAAGCCACGATCTGCCCCCAAAAGCGAGAGAAGTCCTCCCAAGGCACCCACTCATTTGACCAGCGCGCGCTCGCGTCCGAGGTCCAAGCGACGACGCGCCCCAAGCCATATTGCCAGGACGCCAAAATCGGATCGGAGTAGGGCTCGGGCCCGCTGAGGATGCGCTGTGCCGCTGTCTTGGGCGTGGTGGCTACATAACCGCGCAGCGGCGGCGTCTCGCCGATGCCATCGATTATGGCGCTGCTGCCGGTGACGCGGGGCTGAAAGCTCTCCTCGACGATGTAGGAACGCGAGGCGAGCACCGTCTCCTGAGCGAAAATCAAAGGTATCTGCTCGACATCCTCGACCCGGTAGAAGTTGCCGCCGCCGGCCTCAGCCATCGGTTCGAGCATGGCGCCCGGACTGCGGCCGATCGCAATGGCCGACAGGCTTACGTTGAATACCTCATGCAGCCGCTCGGTCAGCTCGACCAAACCAGTCGGGCTGGCGCCGCCGTCGGTGAGCAGGATCAGGTGCTTGATATGCGACGGCTCGGCGATGATATCGCGCTCGACCAGACGCAAGCCGGCCAGAATGTCGGTGCCGCCGCCGGATCGAATCGTGTTTGTCATCGCAATCAACGCCTGCGCGTCATTGACTTGCTGGAAGGGCGCCACCCAAGCGCCGCCCGTATCAAAGGTGCCGATGGCGACGCGGTCCGTCGGCTGCAGCAGATCCAGCGACAGCACGATCGCGCGCTTGCCCAATTCCAGATTGGGCACGCCGCTGCGCCCGATCTGTCCCATGCTGCCCGAGCGATCGATCAAATAGGCGATTGTCAATTGCGGCAGGCGTCTCTGATCTTTGATCTGCATTTCGACGGGCAAGGTCCGCTCCAAAGGCGTCTGATAATAGCCGCCGGGCGCGTAGCTCTGCGGCCCGCCGATCACAACCAAGCCGCCGCCGATATCGCTGACGTACTGATCCAGCAGGCTCATCTGCGCGCCCGTCAATTCTGTCGCCGGAACGTTCGCCAATATGACGCCCTTATAATGCGCCAGACCGGCCATCGTCACCGCCAGTTCGCCCGGCGCCGCCACATCGACCACCAGCCCGGCCTGCTCTAGCGCTGGCAGCAAATGCTCGGTTTCCGAATCGTCGACCCGAAGCAAGAGCACGCGCGCTGGGCCCACTACCTGGCTGAAGGCGCCCAGCTGATTGTTCTGGCTGAAATTATCACTCGCGCCCGGCGCCACGATGCGCGCCGAGAAATCCAGGAAGCCGGCGCCCTCACTCGTCTGTGTCAAACTGAAGCGCGTATCGCCCGCCTGCAAGTTGAGTGATTCCTCATGGATCAGACCGCCGCCTGAGAATATCAGGAGGGTAGCCGGCGTCGCGCTTTCCGCATGAATGCTGACTGAAATATCGAAGCTCTGGTTCTCCGCTACGCGCCCGGGCGCATCCAGCGCTGTGATGCGCACATCCGGCGTCGGCTCGCGGAAGAAGGGCACATAACTGATTTCGACGCCGGAAACAGCGGCTCGCTGGGCGCGAGCGATAGCATCGCCTTGCGTCGCCTGCCCATCGCTTAAGATGACCAAGCGGCGCGACGCATCCGGCGGGAACAAGGACAAGCCCGTCTGAATCGCGTTGGCGATGTCCGTTCCCGTCGTCAGCGGAATGGAAGAGAAGCCCTCGATCTCGCCGGCGGCGCTGAAGTCCGTCTCGGGCACGGCGTTGTCTCCAAAGAGCAGAGCCGCCCACTCGTCATCCGGCTGTTTGGCGCTGATCGCCTCGCGAATGAAAGCCACTTGCAGGTCTTCCGCCACGCTGCCCATACTATCCGAGGCATCGACGAGAAAGACCACAGCCAATCGATCCACCGCCTGTACATTCTGCAAGCCGGCCAAAGCCAGAACCAGCAATATGATGATCAAGCTGCGCAAGAGCAAGCTGCTGATGTCGCGCCGGCGCCGGAATTCATAGCGGGGAAAACCGATCGTCCAGACGACGGGCAGCAAGAAGAGCAGTATGAGCGCGACATGCGGGGCGGTGAGCTGCATAGAGGGTCCAGATCAGCTGTGTATGCGCGTGCCGACGCAAGGGCACATGATCCGATTGTAGCGAATTGACCAGCGCCGTGATAGGGCGGCCAGCCCCCCGCCTCATTGGCTCTGGCGACGGTGGAGACGAGGCAGCCTTGGCTCGACGCTGGATTGCGCCTTCGCGCGCCCTTGCTCTCGCTCGTTGGATGCGGCTGATTCAGAAGGGTGCGATGCCCGCCGGGCGAGCGATTCAAAGTCGCAATCTATGCGGATCGTACTCATTCGCATCACCAAATCTAACCAATTTGTAGACTTATGCTCGAAGTTCTTGTAAAATTCTGTTAACTAGCTTACCATTGCGCGTAAGCGCGCGGTGGCAAAGGGGAAACGAATGTCCGAATACGATAGCCATGTGTCCCTTTCGGATTCTTTCACGGATGCCGAAGATGATTTCGCGGATGATGGACCGGATATTATTAAGGTATCAGCCCGTTCTCGTTCGACGGCGGTGGCCGGCGCGATTGCTGGCGTCATGCGCCAGCATCACAGTGCCGAAGTGCAAGCGATCGGCGCTGGCGCCGTCAATCAAGCCGTGAAGGCGCTGGCCATTGCGCGCGGATACCTGGAGCGCGATGACATTGATATTGTTACCACCCCGTATTTCACTGAAGTGGATATCGACGGCCAGGAAAGAACCGCCGTGCGCTTCCGCGTAGAGCCGCGCCCTGAATAACGTCCGTTGCCGCTTTCGAGCTTAGACGCGCCGCCCCTTGCGCGACATTCAGTGGATACAAGGTGTCCGCTTTTGTTTTGCGTTTCGGCCGTTCAACGCTCGGCGCTTGCGTCGCGCCCCTTCCATAAAGGCATCTCGTCTCGCTACGCCAGCCATTCCTAGAATCCAGCACCGGCGCGTAAGCTGCCCAGGCGACCAAAGGTTTCGCGCTTTGCCCCCCGCTGCTATAATGCCAGCGCAAACAACATCCCGGCGCAAATAGGAGTAGTTTCTTGTCTGACTTGACCGAACTCGCAATCAATACGATCCGGACGCTTTCGATGGATGCCGTGCAGAAAGCCAATAGCGGGCATCCGGGCTTGCCCATGGGCGCCGCGCCCATGGCTTATGCGCTCTGGATGAAGCACCTGCGCTTTAATCCGCGCAATCCTCGCTGGCCCAATCGCGACCGTTTCGTGCTCAGCGCCGGGCACGGCTCCATGCTATTGTATTCGCTGCTTTATCTAACCGGTTATGATGTCAGCCTGGACGATATTAAGAACTTCCGTCAACTAGGCAGCAACACGCCGGGCCACCCCGAATATGGCGACACCGCCGGCGTCGAGACGACCACGGGTCCTTTGGGGCAGGGCGCCGCCACTGCCGTCGGCTTAGCGCTCGCCGAAGCCTATCTCGCCCGCTACTTCAATCGTGAAGGGCACAATATCGTCGATCATCATACCTACGTTTTGGTCAGCGATGGCGATTTGATGGAAGGCGTCTGCCTCGAAGCGGCCGCCCTCGCCGGGCACTGGGGCTTGGGCAAGCTGATATTCCTCTATGACGACAACCAGATCACGCTCGATGGCGCCGCCGATATGACCTTTACCGAAGATGTCGCCGGCCGTTTTCGCGCGATGGACTGGCATGTCTGCCGCGTCGCCGATGGCAACGATCTTGACGCCATCAACGCGGCGCTCACAGAGGCGAAGGCGGCGGCGAGCCAGCCCAGCCTGGTCGCAATCCGCACCGTCATCGGCTACGGCAGCCCCAACAAACAAGGCACGAGCGGCGCTCACGGCAGTCCGCTCGGCGACTTCATCGTCGCCGAG
>JAPOYS010000101.1 GCA_026706455.1 Chloroflexota bacterium
GCTGTACGCGACATTGCCCTTGAGCGGAAAAGTCGTCGCCATACGCGATACGGACGGCGATGAGCTGCCCGACAAAATCGAGAGCTTTGCCGAGGGCTTGATCCGCCCAAACGGCCTCGCTATGCGCAACGGTTTCTTATATGTTTCCGGCGGCGCCCATATCTACCGCATTGCCATGACGGGTTTGGCGGAAATAATCGTCGACGATCTGCCGGCCGGCGTCGGTTTTTGGACCGGCGGCATCACCATCGGCGAAGACGAGCGGATCTACGTAGCGATGGGCGCGCCCTGCGACAACTGCGCTTTCGACGAGCGCGAACGCGGCGCCATCCTCAGCATGAACCTGGAGGGCGGCGATCGGCGGATTATCGCCAGTGGATTCCGGCAGCCGGCCGATGTCGAGTTCTACCGCGGGCAACTCTGGAGCCTCGACAGCGCGCCGCGCCAGTGGGAAGGCAATGCGCGCGACGAGTTGAATCTTGTCACGGCGGGCGGCTGGTATGGCTTCCCTTATTGCCTGGGCGCGGGCGAGGTCAACATCGCCTCAGACAGCGTCGACTGCGCGGATAGCGTACCGCCGGTCATGCTCTTCGGCAGCGGCGCGAAGCCCTTGAGCCTGGCGGCCTATCCGCATGACGCGCTGCCCGGCACGAGCGATACGCTCATCGTCGTCCTCAGCGGCGACCCTAGCCAGATCGATTTTGTCGGCTACAAAGTGATCATGATTACATTTGATGAGGAGAATCAGCCGCTGGGCGCGACCGTGCTGATTCCGTATCAGCACCTACCCTGGCGGCAGGCTTGGGTGCAGTATCGCGGCGAGGGGCTTTACTGGGAGAAGTTCATGCACATCAGCGAGTTGGGATTCGGCCTGTACCCGCAGCAGCCGCTGGCGGTCGCCGTTCATCCGCGCGGCTGGATCTACATCAGCATGACCGGCGGCCGCATAATCGCCTTGCGCCCGCGCGCTACGATACCCGATCACGCAGAGCGCTACCCGATTTGGACGCCGATGCATCCGGACTTTGACCCATGGGCCGCACCCGAACGGACCTGGTAGCAGCCGACGCGCGGCGAGTATGGGGCGAGCGCTCTCACATTGGCGACTCTCCGCTCATTCTGAATTGCCGCTGAGCGGCGCGCTTGGTATATTTGCGTTTGGCTGCATCGCAAGATCGAAAACGCTATCATTCGACAAGTCTCGCATCAACTATATCAGCAGCGCGGCTCCAGTGCCGAAGCAAATCCATGAAGGCAGATCCGGCTCAATGTCCACACTCGATATAATCGCCAAGAATAAGATCGTCGTCATCGTACGCCTGGACGATTTAACGGTCGCCAAAGACATCGCGGAAGCGCTGATTGACGGCGGCATTCGCGCTATCGAATTCACGCTGACCAATAGCGACGCGGTCGAGACGATCCGCGAAATCCGGCGGCTCGCGGACGATACGGTCGTAATCGGCGCCGGCTCAGTTACCAGCGCGCGGCAAGTCTGGGCGGTGGCGCAGGCCGGCGCGCAGTTTGTCGTGTCGCCGGTTTGGAAGCGCGAAGTCGGTGGGGCTTGCCTGGAATGCGATCTGCCTTTTATGCCGGGCGCCTTCACGCCGACTGAGATCCTGCGCGCTTGGGAATGGGGCGCGAGCGTCGTGAAAGTTTTCCCGGCGAATCACCTGGGCAAGCGCTATATCAGAGATGTGCTGGCGCCGCTGCCAAACCTGCGCTTGATGCCGACCGGCGGCGTCAACGCGGACAACATGCGCGAGTTCCTAGCGAACGGCGCTTTTGCCCTCGGCGTCGGTTCTTCGCTGATCAACAATGACACTGTCGCCGATCGCGATTGGGACAGGTTGCGCTCGGAGGCGCGCCGCTACGTCCAGCGGCTTCCTTAATTTCCCGCTTCACTCAAGAGTTTCCGCAGCTTGAGACAGGTGTTCCAATTCCGCGCCGTGGAAACCAGACGCAGATGTCGTTCGATGCGTTTGTTGTCGAGCTTGGAGCGCGCCATGCCCTCCGTGTAGAAAATGTACAGTTCGCATCCGTCGGCATGAATGATCTCGGGTCCCGTATTGCTAGCGCGCAGTTCAGTGAGAGCATCCGCCGTCGGCGCATCCGAGAGAAACACGACGGCGACCTTTCGCGCTTCTCGCAATTGCTCGGCGCTGAATGGATGGCGCTGGAGAACCGCTTCAAACTCGGCCGCCGAGCGCATGATCACACGGATATCGAGGCTGAAGGCGCGCCGGATGCCCGCTTCAATCTCGCGCCCAACTAGCGTCATGTCGGATTCAGCCGTTTCAAAAACCGCGTTGCCGCTTTGCAGCAGCGTACGCGCGTTGCGGAATCCCAGCGATGCGTAAAGCTCGCGCAGGTCGGCCATGCGGATCTTATTGCGGCCGCCAACATTGATCCCGCGCAAAAGAGAAACAGCCACGACTATAATGACACTCCACCCGTCGCCCAGCCAGTTGCGACAGTGTAACACAGTCGAACGCGAGCCGCCCGACCATTGTTACGCTGAACACAAGCGGGCGTTTCACGAAACGCCCCTACAGACGACGAAGCGTCTTTTGCTCGCCCGCACTCTTCGCTAGACTGATGGCGCGCTTGCTGAATGTTTAATCTCGCAGTGATGTGGCGTGGATGAGGCGCTGCTGCTGGTGGCCGGGATACCGTGGCGCTTGAAGTGAGAGCTAGATGTTGGCGAAGAAGTCGGGGTTGATTGCCACATTCTCGCTTAGGAGTTAACTAGAGTCAACTCATGTGGTACTTCAATTTACCATGACATAGTTTCGTCAATGTCGGTCAAGTCTGGGAGTAAGTCGTTAACTCTTTGCATACTCTCTTCCCAAGTCTTCTCACGATAATACAGAATGACAGCATACGGATTTACGCGGACGACGGAAGAGCCTTTGGCCGAGAGTTTCCAAGACCTGGGTTTTGGATTTTCCAACAGACCATATTTCTTGAGATACCTTCTGGCTAATGACAGTCGATACTCGACCTCCGTTTGAGTACCTCCACCTGCGGCATGAAGCACGTCCAGTTGGTCTTCAGTTAGCCGCAGAATCTCTGCAACTCCGTCGCGCATCTCGTCGTTCGTCCCTGCGCCACCCAAGCGATGAAGGACAAGAAGAAGTGGACTCATGAACTTGTCAAGCGTTGGAACGGAAACTTGAGCCATCTTGCGTTTCTCTTGCACTGCTTCTTGCCTCCCAACCCGGTCGGCGACGCGCCGTACTTCGTTTGAGTCTATCTCCGCAATCTTGTCTCTACACTTAGAAATAGAAACTTCGAAACCACTCGCGGTCGATCACAACGCGCTCGACGGTAGTGTCAGTGTGAAGGAAGTTACCCGCCCCAAACGATTTGTAGGGGCGAGCCAAGGCTCGCCCTAAACCTGTCTTGGCAATTGAGGGCGACACAAGTGCCGCCCCTACACACATTCTTGTGTGAATCATGGCCACCAAGTTCGACACTCCCGCGCTCGACCGTCACCGGCTCCATCCGCGCACAGGATCGCAAAAAGGACACTGTGATACGGTGTTTTCATCTTTAAGAGGCTAAAGATTAGATGGGTTTCACTGCAGTAGATAAATGATCAAAGCGGCGAGCGCGATCTGCGTGCCGATGAACCACTTTATCAAGTCGGCTTTGATGGACATGACATCCGCGCGCAAGTTCGCCAGATCCTGTTTTGTCGCTAGACTTGTACTCCGCTCTTCAAGAGCTGAAAGGCGTCGTTCGAATCCCAAGGCGTCAGTATCTGAAATAGCCATATCATCTCCTTCCCACATAGCCAAACAATGCATCCGCTATTATATCAAAAACTCCGAGAACTGGCTACTTACTCTACTGATCGCGTTACACCGCCCCAAACCACTCGCGGTCGATCACCACGCGCTCGACCGTCACCTGCTCCGCGCGCACCCCCAACTCCAACTCCTTCAGCTTGCCGATCAGCTCCGCGCCATCAATCAGCTTGATCTCGGGCGTCCGGTCGCTGGCCGCCTTCAACTCGGCTTCTTGCGTGAAGCTGCCGGTCGTGATCAAGAGGCCTTTGTCGGCGCGCCCGACCATTACGCCGCGCCGAAAGTCATCGACCTCGGCCGAGCTGACGCGCCCGCCCCCGCGGATGCAGCGGAAGGAAACGCGAAAGGTCAAGAAGCCACCGCCGCCGAAAATGCCGATGCCATCGATACTGTCGCCCGCGCCGCTCAACTCAATCTGGCTGACGCCGTCGCGGTCCAGCAGCAGCAGGATCAGCCGCTGAAAGGCGTCGGTCGTCATCTGCTCGAGCGTGTCGGTCAATTCATCACGCCAACCCAGTAAATTGTTGATGAGTTCTTGCGCATCGATACTGCCCGTCTCTTCGGCGCGCGTCTCCTCCGGCATGTCGGCCGCATCGCCTACGCTCGTCATCTGCTTTCCATCGTCGCCGCTCATTTTCTCCGCCTCCTATAGTCTTCGCTCGATAGAGATTCAGGAGCCCGCCAGGCTGGCTACCAGCAGTTCCAGCGCCAGCCGCGGCTCTATGCGTCCCGTCTTCATATCCTGGTCGTAACGCTGCAAACGCTTCATGATCAAATCCAACTGGTCCATACGGAAGCGCCGCGCTTGCGTTGCCAGCTTGCCGGCCACGAAAGGCGGCACACCCAGGGCGCCGGCGATGCTCCCGCCCGGCGATCCGCCCCGGTCAAGATGATCGCGCATCATCAACAGCAGGCGAAACTGCCGCACGATGAGCGTGAACAGCCGAAAGCCGGGATCTTTCGGATCGTGATGCAGCGATCGCTGAATCAATTCCAGCGCGCGCGCGCCATCGCCCAGCCCCAAGGCATCCACCATTTCGAAGACATTCGCTTCGGGCACGTAGGGCGTCAGGGCGGCGACATCGTCTTCGCCAATTTCGCGCTCGCCATCGACGAAGCAGACCAGCTTGTGCAATTCGTTGTCCGCGCGCAGCAGGTCATCGCCGACCAGCGACGCGATGGCGTGAGCCGCTCGCGGGCTGATCTCCGCGGCATACTCGCTTTTGGCGCGCTCGCTGATCCAGCGGGCTGGATCGCGCGGCCTGTCAAATTTGCGGATGTAGCCGTTGTCCAGCGCCCTTGCCGCCTTCAAGATTCGATTGCCGTCCCTCAGCCCCCCGCTCTCCACCAGGACCAGGCGCGCGAAGCTCGGCAAATCGGGCAGCTCATTGATCAAGCGGTCGGTCGCTATTTTGCCTGCGGAGCCGGCGCCGCGCTTCGAGATATGAGTGATGAGATCCCGAACAATCACCAGCCGCTTTTCCGCCAGGAAGGGCAAAGATCTGACCGCCGCCAGTATCTCAGCCACCGGCGTCCGCTCGCCGTCGAATTCCGTTCGATTCAGACCGCCATCTTCGCCCATCGCCGCGCGCATCCGCGCCAGAGCGGCGTCGCGGCTGACGCTTTCGCCGCCGTGCAGTATGTAGAAGGTCGGCGTCGCGCTCACGATGCTGCTATCCACTTGCGGTGACGACGCGGTGCAAGGTAATGCGCTGGCCGTTCAAGGGCAAGGTCTTCGATTCGCGCCGGACGCTGACCAGCTCGAGCTCCCCGACATCGCCTTCGGTTGTGAAGTGGCGCTGCAGGCTCATGCCCAGCGGTGTTGAAAGCAAGACCACCGCCATCATCGCCACCATCATCGAGGGGAAGCGCTCCCAGCTTCGGCGCAAGCCCCGCCCGGCAAAGCCCAAGAAAGCCAGGGCTGTCGCCAGAAAGCCAGCCGTCACCAGATTGGTGCCGCAGTTGGGATGAAGCGCCAGCTTGCGCTCGCCCGCTTTCAGCCGGCGCAAAGCCTCGGCCACTGCGCTCTCGACCTGCTCGGTCGGCACCTCGCCCAGCAAGACGAAACCAGAATCGCTGCTGCGCCCTGAGAGCTTGTAATTGCGCTGATTCAAGATATGGATGGTGGCGTGTTCCAAGCCATGATTGCGGCGAACGCGCAGGATATACGGGTGGCGCGTCACCGGCTCGGCGAATTCCGCCAGCCGTTCCATCGGGTTCATGGCAAGTCCTTTCCTGGCAATGCTCACAATCCTAAACTTAGCACAAAGCCAGAAGCCTTTCGAGTGGCTGATGCCGAAGGCTCGCCGCCGCCTATGCTATAATGCGCGCATGACTGCCGAGCAGAAAGCGCCTCATCCGTTGACGCGCGTCATCAGCCTTCTGCGCGCCGGACCCGGCCCGGTCGCGCTGCGCTGGATCGACCAGGTCTCGCGGCGTTGGACCGGCGCGCCCGTTTGGAAGCTCAGCGAAATCACGCCCCAGCTCTATGTCGGCGGACAGCATTATCGCAAGGGCTATCGCGCCATGCTTGACCAAGGCATTACCGCCATCGTAAACATGCGGCGGGAACACTGCGATATCGACATGGGCATCGGCGGCGAGCGCCATTTGCAGCTGGCCACAGTCGACAACACCCCGCCCGGCATCGAAGATTTGAGGCGCGGCGTCGACTTCATCCGCGCTGAAATCGCCCGCGGCGGCAAGGTTTACGTGCATTGCGCCGTCGGCTGCGGGCGCGCGCCGACGATGGCGGCCGCCTACTTGATAGCAACGGGCTTGAAGCCCGCCGACGCCCTGCGTCAGATCAAGGCGGCGCGTCCTTTCGTGCACCTCACGCGGGGGCAGCGCGCTGTCCTGGATGAGTTTGCCGCCGCCCGGGCATTTCAACGCCCCTAAGCCCGATGCCCAATTTAATCATCACAGCCGATGACTGCGGCTTGACCGAAGCCGTCAATCAGAAGACCTACGAGCTCCACAAAGCCGGCTACATAAGCGCCGCCAGCGTGATGACCAATTACTCGGCGCATCAGCACGCGCTCGCCCTCTTCCGGACTTGCCCGGATCTCGATCTTGGCATTCACCTATCGCTTACGGACGGGCACCCGGTCAGCGACAACGAAGCGCATCATCCCCATCTCTTGAATGAGGATTTCAGCTTCCGCAGCAATCTCAGCTTGTATTTGCGTTCGCATTTTTTCAGCGCCGAGGCGGCCGCCTGGATTCGCAATGAACTGGACGCGCAGTTGCGCCGCTTCACCGAAGCCGGTTTGCGCCCGCGCCATATTTCCACGCACCACCATTTCCATTCGATTCCGCTGCTGCGCCGCATTGTGCACGAACTGGCCACCAGCTACGAAGTCGACTGGGTGCGCGCCCATGACTTTCGCGCGACGATTTCAGCGCACAATCTCTTCCCGCGCCGGCAGCAGCGGCGCGAGCGCTACACCTTCACCATGCCGGACTATATTACAGCGATACAAGCCTGCCTTTCCCAGCCGGTGGAGAAGTTCTGCGCGCGGGTAATGCGCCTGAGCGGCACAGTGGAAATTGTCGTTCATCCGGCCGCGCCCCGCGATCCGGACTTCCCGGCGGATTGGCATTACGGAATAACGCCCCGTCAGGCTGAGATTCAGTATCTCGTTCGCGCCGTCAACCGCCTGCGAGAATTGGGCGTCGACATTTGAGCGCAGCACGTCCTCAGGAGGCTATTGGCGGCTGCCAACCTTAATTGACAGCGCGCTGACCTTGCCATACAATGACTGCCGCTATTTTCCGAAGCGAACGGGACTTCTAGCCCAAGCGGAACACGCGGCCAATGATCCACGAAAAAACGCTCGCCACACTTGAACTCCATAAGATCTTGCAAGAGCTCAGCGCTTACACCACCTTCGGCGCCGGCGAAGAATTCGCTATGGAGCTATTCCCCTCGACCGAGATTGAAGAAGTGCAGATCTGGCAGCGTGAAACGGCCGAGGCGGTCGCCCTATTGGAAGAGCGAACGCATATTACTGTGCGCGGCGCCCGCGATGTCCGCGAGCCGGTCATCAAGGCGCAGCGCGGCGTCATCATCGAGCCGAGCACGCTGCTGGATATCCGCTACACGCTGCGGCGCGGCGCCACCTTGAAGCGCACGCTCGGCCGCATGTCGGCGACTTTTCCCTTGCTGGCCGAGCTGGCCAACGAGATCGAAGAATGCGCCGACCTGCAAAGCGCGATTGAGAAGACCGTCGACGACAATGGCGAAATCAAAGACACAGCCAGCGCGCGGCTGGCCATCATCCGGCGAGAACTGCGCGTGTCTTTTGATCGCCTGCAGCAAAAGCTTCAGCGCATCGTCGCCAGCAAGGCAAACCAGGACAAGCTGCAAGAGGCGATTATCACCATGCGCCACGGGCGCTACGTCATCCCGCTGAAAGCCGAGCACAAGGGCAAGATTAAAGGCATCTTGCACGACTCATCGGCGTCGGGCGCCACCATATTCATTGAGCCGCTGGAAACCGTCGAGCTCAACAACAAATGGCGCGAGATGCAGGTCGAGGAAGAAAAAGAAATCCGCCGCATCCTGAGCGACTTGACCGCAGCGGTCGCGGCCGTGAGTGAAAGAATCGTACGCACCGTGCAGCTGCTGGGCTACCTCGACTTGACATTCGCCAAAGCCCGTTACGCCATGGACCTGGGCGGCATCCAGCCGAAGATGATCGCCATTGAGCCACGCTCAAACGAAGGCGCGCATCCCGGCACAACCATCCGCCTCAAGTCGGCGCGGCATCCGCTGCTAAGAGGCCATGTCGTGCCGCTGGATCTCAGCCTCGACGAAAGCTGGGTGCTGGTGGTCACCGGTCCCAACACCGGCGGCAAGACGGTCGCGCTGAAGACCGTCGGCTTGCTCGCGTTGATGGCGCAGTGCGGCTTGCATATCCCGGCCGACGAAGCGGAGCTCTCGGTCTTTCAAGGCGTCTTCGCCGATATCGGCGACGAGCAAAGCATCGAGCAGTCGCTCTCGACATTCTCCTCGCACATGACCAACATCATCGGCATCTTGCAGCAGGCTGACCACCGATCGCTGGTGGTGCTGGATGAAGCCGGCGCTGGCACCGACCCGACTGAAGGCTCGGCTTTGGCGCGCGCGCTGCTCAATTGCCTCAAGAATCGCGGCGTCACCACGCTCGTCACTACCCACCATCCCGAGTTGAAAGTCTACGGCGTGGAGACAGCGGGCGTTCGCAACGCCAGCGTCGAATTCGACCTGGAGACGCTGCGGCCGACCTACCGGCTGATCGTCGGCTTGCCCGGCCGATCCAACGCCTTGGCGATCGCCGAGCGTCTGGGGCTGGAGGCTGCGATCATCGCCGACGCGCGCGGCATGGTCGCCACCGAAGAGCTGGCGGCCGACGACTTGCTGGACGAGATACAACGGACGCGCGCCGACGTCCGCCTGCAGCACGCCGAGCTTGACCATCTGCGGCAGGAGATGACGGGGCAGCGCGACGCCTTGCAGGCGCGTCTCGACAATATCGAAGACGAGCGCCGCGATGTGCTGCGCGCCGCCCGCGACCACGCCGAAGAAGACCTGGCTGATTTCAAACGACAGCTGCGCAAGATGCGAAATGAACTGCGCTCGGCCGGCATGCCAGCCGAAACACTGAACGCGCTAAAAGCGGCCGCGGACAAGATGGCAAGCTGGACCAACGCGCCGCTGGATGGCGTCGAGGAAGTGCAGCCGCTGGAAGATATTGATTGGCTGCCGCGCGTCGGCGATACCGTCTTCCTCGATACGCTGAATGCCGAAGGCGTCATTGTCGAATTGGATGACAAAGCGGCGCAGGTGCAAGTCGGCGCTTTGCGCGTGCGGGCGCGATTCAGCGACATGCGCAAGCGGACGCGCAGCGAAAGACGGGCGGCTGAGCGCGGCCACGTCCGGCAATACGAACCGTCCGAACCACAACTGCCGAAATCTGAATCGCCGGGCATGGAGCTGGATATCCGGGGCCAGCGCGTGGATGACGCGCTTGAAATCCTGGACCGCTACATCAATGCCGCCTACAATGCGGGCTTGCCATTTGGCCGGATCATTCATGGCAAAGGCACGGGCCGTCTGCGCCAGGCTGTGCGCGGCTACCTCAGCGAGCATTTGCTCGTGAGCAAGGTTACGCAGGGCCAGCAACAGGAAGGCGGCGCCGGCGTCACGGTCATTCACATGGCGCCGATTACATGACGCCCGCAATGGCAGCGGATTTGTAGGGGCGACCTATCAAGTCGCCCGCCGCAAAGCAACGGCATGACCGAATCTCTCCACGACAAGTTCAGCCAGCGTTATGCCAGCGGGGAAACGCCCTGGGACAGCGGCCTCACCCCGCCAGAGATTGTCGATGTGATCGCTGAGCGGCCAGCGGGCAAAGCGCTGGATCTGGGCTGCGGAACCGGCACGGTGATCCGCGACCTGCTGCGGGCCGGCTGGCGCGCCGATGGCGTCGATTTTGTGGGGCAGGCGCTAGACATCGCCGCCGACAAACTGGCTGGATTTTCAGCCGAAGACCACCGACTGTTCCGCCATGACGTGACGCGCCTGGACGCCTTGCCGGCGCTGCGCAGCGATTACGATCTGATCATTGATATTGGCTGCGGTCACGCCTTTAGCGGCGGGGCCATACTGGACTACGCCCGCGCAATCGCAGCGCGCCTTGCGCCAGGCGGCCTATTCATGCTCTACGCCAGTCATCCGCGTCCGGAATCTACGGTCGGCTGGGCGCCGAAACAGGTTGCGCGCGTCTTCGGCGCTCACATGGTCCTGCTCTGGGAGCAGCGCGGCGATGATCTTGCGATTGGCGCGCCGGCAAGCTGGTACAAGATGAACAAAGCGGACGGATGAAAAGCGCCGCAATCCGAAGTTATTGAGGCGCCGCAGACGATCACCGCAATCACGCTCCCGGCGGATTTCCCTCAGGCAGCCACGTTGAATCCTGCGTTTCCAATATAATGGCGGTTGTGCTAAGCGTTCTTCATCGGGTGTTCATGCCAAGGCTTGCGTTTGTCTCAATCGCGCTACTCTGCTTGCTCTCCGCCTGCCGTTCACAAGGCGAGGCGGCCGCGATTCAGCTGGCAACGGCGCAACCGGCGACGCTCTCCGACCTGGATTCGGCTGGCGCGGCGGCGCGGCGCTTCCTTGATGCCTGGGCCTTAGGCGACTTCGACGAAATGCACAGTCTGCTGACCTATCGCAACCAGGAGCTAAGTCCAATTGACGAGTTCCGCGCCGTTTACCGAAACGCGCGCGATCGCCTGACGCTTGAGCGGATCGAATACGCGCCGACCAATCTCACCGGCGAGGGCCGGGTGTTGGCTTTCCAATACGATATGACCTTTCATACGCGCTTGCTTGGCAGCTTTGTCGACGCCAAACGCGTGCTGCATCTGGTGATGGACCCGCAGGTGGATAGCTGGCGCGTCGCTTGGTCACTGGCCGACATCTTCGCGGAGATGGGCGAGGGCGCGCGGCTTGTCTTCGAGGCGCAAGTTCCCTCGCGCGCGAACATTTACGATCGCGCTGGCGCTGTGCTCGCCGATCAAAACAGCCGCATGGCGCGCGTATTGGCTGACAACGGACGGATTCCGGACCGCGCCGTCTGCTTCAAGATTTTGGCTGATGCCTTCGAGACTACCGTCGAAGAGATCACGTACCTGTTTGACGTGCGCTCAGGGGCGAACTGGATCGTTGACGCAGGCCTCATTGAACCGGATGTTTACATAAAGAACAGTGATCTCATGAAAGTCTACTGCGGCGCTGAGTTTCGTCAGGTGCCGACTCGCCGCTACCCCCAGGGCGAATTGCTGCCGCATATTGTCGGCCACGTCGGTTATCCCGACGCCGATCAGATTCCGGCGCTGGAAGCCCTCGGCTTCAACGCGGAGACCATCATCGGCAAAAGCGGCGTCGAAGCGGGCATGAACGACACGCTGGCCGGGCGTCCGGGCGGCCGGCTTTCTCTGATTGCGCCTGATGGCCGGCGCCTGCGCGCGCTCAGTGAAGTTCGCTCGCAAGTTCCGGAAAGCCTGTGGCTGACCATTGACGCGGGTTTACAGGCGGAGATCGCCCGTATACTGGCCGAGGCCTACGAGACTGAAGCCTGGGCGGACGATTCCAAGGGCGCGGCCGTCGTCATCATGGACGTCAACAAGGGCGACATTCTGGCGATGGTTAGTTACCCCGTATACGACAACAATGTACTCAACCCGTTTCCTTCGGTTGGGCGCGCAGAAGCTGAAAAGGTCTTGCGGGTCATCGCGGAAGACGAGCGCAAGCCCCTGATCAACCGCGCGGCGCAGGGCGTCTACGCGACCGGCTCGGTAATGAAAGGCTTGACAGCCATCGCCGCGCTCGAGAGCGGCATCTACGACGAGGCGACGCAATACAATTGCACTGGAACCTGGGCGAATGGCGCCGATATACGCTATGACTGGCTGCGCGGCGGCCATGGCCTCATGTCGGTGCAAACTGGCATCACCAACAGTTGCAATCCCTTCTTCTATCAAGCGGGCTTCCGACTAAACGCGAAAGATCCCTGGCTGCTGCCGTCTTTCGGGCGGCTCCTGGGCTTGGGTCAGCTCACGGGCATCAACGAAGTGCCCGATGTCGCCGGCACGATTCCCACGCCGGACAACATCGCCCGGTTCACCGGCTTGCCTTGGTCCTATTCGCACGCCGTCAACCTGTCCATCGGGCAGGGCGAAGTCCAGGCGACTCCGCTGCAGATGGCGCGCCTCTACGCCGCCATCGCCAATGGCGGATATGTCTTGCGCCCGCAGTTGGTGCGTGAACGCGGAATCCTCGATCAGCGGTCGCCGGTCGCGCAACGCGATGTGATGGTCGACGCCCAGCTTGACCCCGGCAATCTCGCCATCATCCGCCGGGGCCTCTGCGATGTGGTCCATTCTTACAGCGGCACAGCCGCCCGTCAATTCTATACATCGCCACTGCTGGATCTGGGGGTCTGCGGCAAGACGGGCACAGCGCAGGTGCCGGGCGAGGACGACCCACCGCATAGTTGGTTCATCGCCTACGCGCCGGCTAAAGAACCGCAAATCGTCATCGTCACGGTGGTCGAGAATGCGGGCGAAGGCTCGGCGGTCGCCGCGCCCTTGACGCGGGACATCCTCGAATTCTATTACTTTGGGGTTCGCTAACTCAAAGCGCGGCCATGAATTGCGCGGCCAGAATGATGTGGGCGAAGACCGCCAGCATCAGAATGTAGACGCCGTGAATGCGCCGCTCGCGCCAGTGGCCGAAGTAATAGTGGATGCAATAAATGACAAGGCTGAGCAAAATAAGACCGCCGATGAGCAGCCAGATGTTGCGCAAGGTGGCCAAGGCGTACTTGCCCTGTACAGTATCGCCCATCGATTGCCAGATCACCTGGGCGCCCAGAGTTAGCACAATCTCAAGCGAAGAAAAAAAAGCTAGAATGCCCTCGCCGACGGCAATGACTAGCAAGGCTAAGTTGCTCGCCGCGAACAGCAACCAGGATTTGCCGCTCGTTTTCGAAACTGTTGTCATTATCTGGCCATCGACCAAGCGAACGCGTTTCTGATTCTACTCGATTTAGCGCGCCATTCCAACGCCAGCGCAGCGGCAAGCTGGGCTCGGGGAAGGCGAACCCCAAGTTGAAGCCGCGCTGAAAGCAGCAGACCTGAACTTGTAAACGCTGCCGCTTTTCGGTAGAATTGTGACAAATTGTACAAGCGGACCGAATCGGCAGCGGAATCGGTTCGCCGGTCAGTTCGGCATCCCTGCGGCGACGCCCAAGAATGTTGGCGGATTGACCGGCCGCGCAGCCATCTACGCAGGTGGAATACCGGTATGCAAAACAGTCGTTCCAGTGGTCCATCCATCAGCCCGGCGGCGGTCGTTGTCGCGGCGGTATTCTTGCTCGTCAGCGTCATCGGCATCAACTGGTTCCTGAGTTTTGTGCCGGTTGTGCTGCCCGAGCAAGCCTCGGCTGAATCGAAGAGCGTCGATGAACTCTTCTACATCCTGATGATCATTGGCGGCGTTGTCTTCTTCTTGATACAAGGCATGCTGCTGATTTCGGTCATCGCCTTTCGCGCGCCCCCCGGCGATACGGGCGACGGACCCACCTATCACGGCAATCCGCTACTGGAAATCGTCTGGACGATCATCCCGGCGCTGGTCATCGTATTTCTGGCGGTGGTCAGCTACAACATTTGGACTCAGA
The DNA here is from genome assembly GCA_026706455.1 of Chloroflexota bacterium. Lineage (GTDB taxonomy): Bacteria > Chloroflexota > Anaerolineae > Aggregatilineales > Phototrophicaceae > UBA6055. The sequence continues at coordinate 14,045 of JAPOYS010000101.1, forward strand.
ATTCCGCGCCAAAAGCGTCTGTCAACATGGTTGACGGCGCGAGCATCAAGATCAACGTGACCGGCGCGCGCTACGCCTGGACGCATACCTACGCCACCGAACGCTTCGACCCGGACGGGGCTCAAATCATCATCAACAGCGGCGCCGATTTGCATACGTATATTGGACAGAACGTTGACTTGACGCTGCAAACGCAGGATGTCATCCATTCCTATTGGGTCCCGGCCATGCGCGTCAAGCAGGATTTGCTGCCCGGCGATCCGGCTCAGGGCGGGCGTCCGACGCAGCTTCGCTTCACGCCCGTGCGCGTCGACGGCAAGACTTACCCGGCCGAGTACCCGATTGTCTGCGCCGAGCTTTGCGGCGATGGGCACGGCCGGATGCGCGGCACGGTCATCGTATATGAGGACGAGAGCCGGTTCCTCGATCAGTTTTACGAGCCAGCCATTCACGCGATTCTCAACCCGCCGGCCGACCCCATCTTGCGCGGCGAAGTCGAAATCCAGAATTATATCTGCAACAGTTGTCACATACTGGACAGCCTCGGCTGGACGGCGACGACTGGTCCGTCGCTGAATGGCATCGCCGAGCGCGCTGGCGAGCGCGTGCCCGGGCAATCGGCTGAAGAATACATCGCCATCTCCATTTGGAATTCGGGCGCCTTCCGCGTCCCGGGTTACGATCAACAGATGGCAGCTTTTGGTCCCGATGTCATGGAGACCGCCAATATCATGTCGCCCGAGCAGCTTTATTCGATCGTGGCGTACTTATGCACGCAAGGCGAGCACAGCGACTGCGATATGGAGAACGCCAGCACATCAATTCCTGCGGCGATCCAAACCGTCTTCGGTTACGAAGTGGATATCACCTTTGGCCTGGACGGCGATGCGGGCGCCGAAACGCCGGACGCTGAAGCGGAGAGCGGCGACGGCTCGGCCTGAGGCAGCGGAGGCAATGAGGACTCGCTCGCAGGTCTAACATCAACGCAAAGTTTGGAGTGAATAGGCAGCTATGGCGACAATTGCCGTGCCCCTGGGGGCGCAAGCGGAACAACAGGAAGCGGAAGCGATCCGGCGCCCGGCTTTGAGCGAATACCTGCGCTGGAGCGTCGATCACAAGATCATCGGCGTGCAGTACGGGGTCAGTTCCTTCCTGTTTTTCCTCATCGGCGGCGCGATGGCGATGGGCATCCGCCTGGAATTGTGGACGCCGGAACTGGATCTGATGGTCTCCGGAGCCGCCTACAACAGCCTCTTCACCATCCATGGCACGATCATGATCTTCCTCTTCATCATTCCGATGTGGGCCGCCTTCGGCAATTTCGTGGTGCCGCTGCAGCTGGGCGCCAAGGATATGGCATTCCCCTGGCTCAACGCCTTTGCTTTCTGGCTGATTCCGCCGGCCGCCATCGTCGTGCTGCTCGGTTATTTCGTCAGCCCGGCCGAAGCTGGCTGGACTTCCTACCCGCCGCTGTCCACATTGTTCAGCGGCGACGGACAGACGCTGTGGGCGCTGGGCGCGCATCTGCTTGGCATCTCGTCCATCATGGGCTCAATCAATTTCATTGTGACCATTCTGAATATGCGCCCGCCCGAAATGACCATCTGGCGCATGCCTTTGCTCTGCTGGGCGGTATTGGCGACCAGCATCATCGCCGTCATGGCGACGCCCTTCCTGGCTGGCGCGCTGACCCTGCTGCTGCTCGATCGCGTGGCCGGCACGACCTTCTTTGACGCGGCTGGCGGCGGCGATGTGCTGCTTTGGCAGAACATCTTCTGGTTCTACAGCCATCCGGCCGTCTACATCATGGTCCTGCCCGGCATGGGCGTGCTCAGCGAAGTCCTGTCGATTCACAGTCGAAAGCCAGTATTCGGTTATCGCATGGTGGGCTTGTCGAGCATGGGCATCGCCTTCGTCGGCTTCACCGTCTGGGCGCATCACATGTTCACCAGCTTGCAGCCGGAGCTGCGCATTCCCTTCATGATCACCACCATGATCATCGCTGTGCCGACCGGCATCAAGATGTTCAGTTGGCTGGGCACGATCTGGGGCGGCAAGATCCGCTTCACCAGCGCCATGCTTTTCGCGCTCGGCTTTTTGTCGCTATTCGTCATCGGCGGCATCACCGGCGTCATGCTGGCCGCCCTGCCCTTCGATATTCACGTGCACGACACCTACTTCGTCGTCAGCCATTTCCACTTCGTGCTCTTCGGCGGCAGCGTCTTCGCCATATACGCCGCGCTTTATCATTGGTTCCCCAAGGTCACCGGGCGGATGATGAACGAGCGCCTGGGCGTGATTCACTTCTTCTTTACCTATTTCGGCTTTCTATTCACCTTCTTCCCGATGCACATCGTCGGCATGTTGGGGATGCCGCGGCGCGTGGCTGTCTACGCTGAAGGCTTCCAGGCTTGGAATCAACTGATCAGCTTGTCCGCCTTTGTGCTGGGCTTCTCGACCTTCATCGTCGTTTACAACGTCATCAAATCCTACTATCACGGTCCCATCGCCGGCGCCAATCCCTGGCGCGCACTGACGCTGGAATGGCAAACGACATCGCCGCCGCCGCCGACCAATTTCGTAGATGATCCGATACCTTTTGAAGAGCCATACGGCTATGGCACCGAAGCTTCGGCCGCCTATCTGGACGCCGTCGATGAAGCCTTCAGCCGCGGCGCGCCCAATCCCGCCAGCGGTCACTAATACGGATTGCGCTTATGAGCGGCGAACGAGCCATGACCAGCTACCTTGACCGACGAGAAAAGCCGAAACTCGCCCGACCGAGCGACGCCGATATGCGCCTGAAGAACAACCGACTCGGGATGACCATATTTCAAGCGAGTTGGGTCATGGTCTTCCTGGCGCTGATTGTTGTGAACTGGCAACTGCGCTTCAGCTACAAAGCCTGGCCCCCCGCCGGCGTCGCGCCTTTCGATCCGCTGCTTCCCTCAGCCGCCACCGCCGCGCTCCTGCTAAGCTCGCTATTGGCGCGGCGCGGCTTGGCGTCGCTGCGCAGCGGACGCAGCAGCGCTTTCCTCATGCACTGGCGCGGCGCAATGGTGCTTGGCATCGCCTTCATGTCGATCATCGTCTATGAATTTGCAAGCGTCTCCGAAGCCGCTATGGCGACGCAGTACGGCCTCACCATGCGCTTGATGACCGGCTTTCACTTCGCGCATGCGCTGGCTATTTTGGCGGTTATGACGCATGTCTATCGCAAGGGCGGCCGCGGTATGTACCGGGGCGATGAACACGATTCCTGGGCGGTGGAAGGCACAGCCAAGCTGTGGTATTTCGTGACGCTGGCCTGGCTGCTCTTTTACATTGTGCTGTATTGGATCCGTTAAATGAACTACAGAGTACACAGAGTGCGCAGAGGAAAAGCGTCTGTTGTGGTAGAGTTGAGCAAATGTGTAACGCCAGTGCGCGGTTCGGCGAAATGCCAAGCGCTAGTTAGAATCAATTCTCCGCGCTCTCGGTGGTTAAGAAAAAAGGGAGTGGCGATCCATGGATAAACCCGGGCTTTCGCGGGCGATTCCGGCGCTGATCATCGGCTTCATCGCGTCGCTCGCCTTTGTTTACGCCGTGCGCGTCTTGCAGAACATGGACCCGGTCTGGATGAACGCCGATTCCAGCGAGGGCGCGCAGGTCGGCATGGTGCTGGCCGCCTTCGTCTCCATGGCCACCTTTATGTGGGGCGTCGGCGCCTTCGACCCCAAGATGAGCGAACATGGCGAGCACTCCGACGAACACGAAGTCGAGGCGCCAGAGAAGGAATTCGCTCTGCGAACGAGCGGGCTCGTCTTCCGCGCCGGCAAATGGCTCTGGGACCTCACCTGGAGCATCATCAATGATTCGCCCAAGCCCTGGGTCTTCCCCTATCAGAATGTCAGCTTCTTCCTCATCAACTGGATCGTAAATGTCAGCTTCTTCGTAATCTGGTTCGTATTCGGATTTCTGGCTTGGCGCATCCTGCTGATGCTGGTCGCCGGCATCCCGGGCACACTCGGCGCGCTGTTGATGAGCGTCTCCTGCTTGTGGCAGACGATGGCTTTCTACGCCGGGCAGCTATTCCTGGTGCTGACAATCGCCGTAATCACGACGGCGGTTCTATTCGCATTCGCTTTGCTGCCGCACGGCTTGGGCTTGCAAATCGCCACCGAGCCGAACGCTGATTTCTTCGCCAACGGCTTCGGCGATTTCGTCATTCCGATTCAGGATGTCTTGGGATTGCTGCTGCCGCCCAATGATCTCGCCAACCAGACCATTGAAGGAACCAGTCAATTCACCGTATTGATCGGCTTCATTCTGGTGATGTTTGTGTCGCTGGCGCTGGCGGCCGGCGGGATCGCCATCTTCTTCTACCTGGCGCATCGCGGCCTGCGCGAGGTGACCGAAATCGAGCCGAGCGATCAGGAGCGCACGCAGATTGCGCCGATCCGCGAAGTGGGCAAAATCGCCGGCGGCGTCGTCAGCGTCATCCGCGCCATCCCGCGCGCCATCGGCTACCAGAAATAGAGCGAGAGAATCAGCATGGCAGAACTGACAGCGGATCACTTGCCGGCGGTCGCGCATGACGACCACGGACACATGAGCGAAGAAGAGCACAACAACAATATGAAGCTGGGCGTCTGGCTCTATCTGGCGTCGGAAATCGTCATCTTCTCGATCATGATCGTCGGCTACATCATCTTCCGCATCAACGAAGAAGATATCGTGGCGCAGGCGCATGAAGAACTTGGCGTTGGCTTGGTCACCGCCAACACATTCGTTCTGCTGGCGAGCAGTTTCTTCATGGTGATGGGCTTGCGCGCCATGCAGCAGGGCAATCGCGCTGGGATGCTGCGCTGGATCGGCTTGACGGCGCTGGGCGGGATCGTCTTCCTCGGCGGGCAATACATTGAATACAGCGAGCTGGCGCATCTCGGCATCGTGCTCGGCTTCGACACCGCTTCCGAATGGAGCACCTTCGGCATGCGCTTCTACGCGCCGACCTTCTTCCACGGCGCGCACGTCTTCGTCGGCGTGTTGTGGGCGCTGGAAGTCTTGCGGCGGGGCGCAAGGGGCCGCTACGACAACAATCCCATTGGCATTGAGATGTTTGGCCTGTACTGGCACTTCGTCGATGTCGTCTGGATCATGCTCTTCACGCTGATCTATTTGGTATAGGAGCGCAATCCATGGCAGAAGCAATGCGGCACGAGGGTGAGCGCCACAGCAACACAGTCCGTCTGCTGGGTCGCGAGATCACGGTGGAAGGCGGCGTCTACACGGTCGTATTCGGCGCCTTGGCTGTGCTGACGGTGATCGAGGTCTTAAGCGCTGAATTCCTCAAAGGCGCCATCCACGACCTGCCGGAGGCGGCCGCGACCTTGCAGGCGATTAAAGCCATACTGCTGCTCGGCATCGCCATCATCAAATCGAGCCTGGTCATCTGGTTCTACATGCACCTGAAGAGCGAGAAACCGCTGATCGCCGTCGTCATCCTCTTGCCGCTGCTGATCGCCGGCTTGTCGATCATGTACCTGCTGGCGATTCCCCCGAGCGGCTACGGCGTCTGAGGGGGCACTGTGTTCAAGCAAGCGCGCCGCTATACGCGAGATGAGATCGCCGACTGGCCACATCACCCCGACAATGAGTTTTGGGACATTGAACTTCTTGAAGGTGAAGTGATACCGCGTATCCCACAGGCCTACCCTCAAGGCGTCTTGACCGTTGACATCGTATGTCGACTATACGATTGCAGCAGGGCAAGTGAACTCGGATTCTGCGCAGTCGGCTCAGGCTATTACCCGGCGAACGATCCGTATACTCTTGTCGTCCCAGATATCGCCTATCTTAGCCACGAGCGCGATCCTGGTTCGCCGCCAGACGAATGTGTTGCAACTATGCCCGACCTGGCGGTTGAAATGCTGGAGCCTTGGGACAGCTTGGAAAAAGCGCTACATAAAGCAGACGTATATTTGCGTAAGGGAACGAGCCTCTTTTGGATTGCTCAGACGAAACCGATGGGAATCACCGTATGCCGGCTAACCGAAAGACAGGGCTTGCGAACTGACTTTCTTGGCATGGACGATACGCTCACCGGCGAACACGTCTTGCCGAATTTCGAAATTGCTATAAGTAAGTTGTTTGCCGCATTAACCGGTAGAGGTTTTGGAAATGCCCGTTGACATCGTACTTGAAGACGGCTTCCGGACGACAATCAATGTGCGGCATCACGAGTGGCATGTGGATGAACCGGCCGAAGCCGGCGGCGGCGACACGGCGCCAACACCAGGCGAAATGATGCTGGGCGCCCTCGGCTCCTGCATGGCCATCACCTGCCGACTCTATGCCGAGCGCAAAGGCTGGGACCTGCGGCGCGTCGAGATCAAGCTCGATTATGAGCGCTTCAAGGGGGGTGACTACCCGAGCCACGCGGGCGGCGACGCTTTCGTGCACGAGGTGCGCGAGGCGCTGGTTTTCCATGGTGATCTCGACGACAAGCAGCGCAAGCGGCTGCGCGACATCGCCGGCAAATGCCCGATCCACCGACTGCTGGAATACCCCACATATTTTGTCGACTTAGCGCAAGCCGAAGAGTAGATCCCGGTCATCGCCGGTGCGCGCGGATCCAGCCGCCGCGAATGAACTCCGAGTGCTCCACCGTCACAAAGACATCCTCTTTAATGTCATGGATGATCTTCAATACCTGGTGTAGATCGCGCCGGTGCACGATGATGCGCAGCTCCTCCACCACGCCATGGGCGCCTTCGCCCATAATCTCGGTGACGCCGTGCCCGCTCCCGCGCAGCGCCTCGGCCATCTGGTGCGAGATCTCGCGCGAGGCGATGACCGTTACGCTCTCGTACGATTTCACAAAGCGATTCTCCACTTGCATGCCGACCAAGCCGCCGACGGCGAAGCCGAAGACATAAGCCGCAAGATTGGGAATATTGTTCAGGTCGGTAATGACATGACCAGCGGTGTAGGCAAACAGCAGCGACTCCAGCGACGCGAAGGCGAATCCCCAGACGCGTTGTTCACGCGATACGAGAATGAGCCGAACGGTGCCGATTATGTTGTTGGTGACGCGCAGGGCAAATATCAAGATGGGCAGAAAATCCGGTTCGAGCAAGGTCATGGCGCCCGCCATCGTATTCTGAAATGAAACTTTCATTCTAGCAGAATCCCTCCCGCTTTTTGCCCCTGCCCTACTCAAATCCGCCGCGCTATGGTCAACTTATGACGACTATCTTTGGACCAGGCCAGCGCCAATGATGACGCACAGCCCCAAGACGCTGCTCGACAGCTACGACATCCTGCCCAAGAAGCGCCTTGGTCAGAACTTCATGCACGACCCCAAGGCCTTGGAAAAAATCCTGGCATCGGCTGAAGTCGGCGCCAGCGATACCGTAGTCGAAGTCGGCGCGGGCACAGGCTCTCTCACCGAGGTATTGGCTGGCGCGGCGAAGCGGGTATTCGCGGTCGAGATCGACGAGCGATTGAGGCCAATTCTGGAAGAGCGCTTTGATGACGCCGCCAATGTCTACTTGATCTTCAGCGACATTCTCAAGACGGATATCCCCGCCCTGGTCGGTACAGAAGACTATATCGTCGTGGCCAACGCGCCCTATTACATCAGCTCGGCAATCATCTGGCATTTCCTGGAATCCCGAAAACCGCCCGATCGTTTGGTTTTGACGATGCAATACGAAGTGGCGGAACGCATAATTGGGGCGCCCGAGGCCATGAACCTGCTGTCGATAGCGGTGCGGTTCTACGGCATTCCGCGCATCGTCAGCAGATACGGTCCCGCCGTCTTTTGGCCCCGCCCCAATATCGATAGCGCCATCGTGCGCATCGATCCGCATGACGCGCCGCCGGTGCTAGCGCCTTCCGGCGAGGAATTCTTCCGCGTGGTCAAGGCTGGCTTCAGCATGAAACGCAAACAACTGAAGAACGCGCTCGCCGGCGGGCTTCGCATCAAAGCGGCCCGCGCCCGCGACTTGCTAAGCGCCGCTGGCATTGATCCGCAGCGCCGCGCCGAGACCCTGTCGCTAGAGGAATGGGCGCATCTTGCGCAGACGGTGGTCGACGGCGAGGCAATTCGCTGATGAAGGTCTTACGCCGGCGTTGGAATTCGGCAAGATTTATCGCGCAAACTGTAGGCGATGGTCGAGAGTGAGGAAAATGAACCATGGGCAAGGAAGTAGCAACGCTGGGCGGTGGGTGCTTCTGGTGCGTCGAAGCCGTTTACAATCAGTTGATCGGCGTCGAGTCGGCGATATCGGGGTATATGGGCGGCCATGTAGACAAGCCCACGTACGAGCAAGTCTGCGCGAAACGCACAGGACACGCCGAAGTCGTCAACGTCGCTTTTGATGCGGACGTGATCAGCTTCGAAGACATTCTGAACATCTTCTTTACGATTCACGACCCAACCACGCTGAACCGCCAGGGAAACGATGTCGGTCCGCAATACCGATCCGGCATCTGGTACCACAACGAGGAGCAGAGACGCATTGCCGAGGAGGCGATCGCGCGAATTGAGGGCGACGGGCTATATCGCGATCCGATCGTCACCGAAGTCACGCCAGCCAGCATCTTCTGGGTCGCGGAAGATTATCACCAGGATTATTTTGTCAACAATCCGCGATCCGGTTACTGCGCCTATGTCATCGCGCCTAAGGTGGCCAAATTCCGCAAGCAGTACTTCGAGCGTCTAAAGCGCTAAAGCCCGCCTTTATTCCGACAGGTGTAGGGGCGACCTATGTGTCGCCTACAGGTAATCCAACTGGTATAGGGGCGAGCCTTGACTCGCCCGCAGCATCACGGCGAAATAGAATGTGCGAGCCGCCGTCTCGCCCCTACGAATCCGAAGTCGCTGAAAAAATCAGGCTAGATGACGCTTTCGACGCGCACGCCGGGACCCATCGTGGAGGTCAGCGTCATGCGGCGGACGTAAGCGCCCTTCTGCGATTCCGGCTTGGCCGCGCGCACCGCATCCACCAGCGCTTGCAGATTCTCACCCAGTTGTTGCTGGGAGAAGCTGGCTTTGCCGACTGGAATATGCAAGTTGCCGGTTCGGTCATTGCGGAATTCCACCCGCCCCGCCTTCAACTCCGCGATCACGCGCGGGATGTCGTCCGGCTGCACGACGGTGCCGGCTTTCGGATTCGGCATCAAGCCGCGCGGACCCAGGATGCGGGCAATCGGCCCGACCTTGCGCATCATCGGAGGCGTAGCGATAGTCGCGTCAAATTCCAGCCAGCCCGCATTTCTGATTTGATTGATCACCTCGTCTGTGCCGATGATATCGGCGCCGGCCGCCAAAGCCGCCTCTTCTTGCCCTTCATCGACAAACGCCAAAATGCGCACTGACTTGCCAGTGCCATGCGGCAGCATCACCGTCGTGCGGACTTGTTGATCGCTGTGCCGCGGGTCAATGCCCAGCCGAAAATGCACTTCTATCGTCTCGTCAAATTTCGCCTTGGCGTTGTCCTTCACTAGTCTGAGCGCCTCATCAATCGGGTAGTACTGCTGCCGATCGAAAGTCTTCAGCGCGTCGTTGTATCGCTTTCCCATTGGTTCTCTCCTCGTGGTCAACGGGCGGTAGCGCCCTCCCACAAATTCATCTCAATTGTGGGCACAGATCATCACTAGGCGCGGTGATGAAACGGCGAGGCTAATTGTTGACCTTGACGCCCATCTGGCGGGCAGTGCCCTCGACCTGCCGCATCGCGCCTTCAATGTCGATGGCGTTCATGTCTTGCATCTTGACCTGCGCGATTTCTCTCACCTGATCTCGATTCAAAACTGCCACCGTCTCCGTAAGCGGATTGGAAGCGGCCTTCTCGATGCCCGCGGCCTTCTTGATCAAGAATGAAGTTGGCGGGCTCTTCAAGGCAAACTTGAACGAGCCATCGGCGAATACCGTAATCTCGGCTGGTACGATCTCGCCCACGCGGCTTGATGTGCGTCCATTGTATTCCTTGCAGAACTGCATCAGGTTGATGCCATGCTGCGCCAGCGCCGGTCCAATCGGCGGCGCCGGGTTGGCTTTGCCGGCTGGTATCTGCAACTTGACAATCGCTTTGATTTTCTTTGCCATCGCGCTTCCTCGTTCTTTCTCAAAATCATCCCGGCCGCCTTAGCCGGGACTCAGTTTCCAATTCTGGCGACGAAATTGCCTATTCGCCGTAATTACATTCTTTCCACTTCCATGAAGCTGAGCACAACCGCGGTCTCGCGCCCGAAGAAATCGACCATCACGCGCACCTTTTCCCGGCCCGAGTCGATGGAAGCGACCGTGCCCGGGAAATCGTTGAAAGGACCGCCGACGATGCGCACCCGCTCGCCGATCTTGTAATCGACTTTGACCACCGTATCTTCGGAATCCATGCGGTCCATGATGCGCTTGACTTCTTCGGGCCGCAGGGGCGTCGCCTGTTTCGGCTTGCCATCGGGACCGCTCGCATTGTCCGCGCCCACAAATCCGACCACGCCCGGGGTATTGCGCACGGTGTACCAAGCGTCGTCATCCATACGATAATCGCCGTTTTCTTCATCCCAAGCCCAGCGCATTCGCACCATGACATAACCCGGGAAGACCCGCTTTTCGACCGTGCGCCGTTTACCGTCTTTGACTTCGATTTCGTCCTCCGTCGGGATGAGCACGTCGTAAATCTGGTCTTGCATGCCCATGGTTTCTATGCGCTGGCGCAAGGCGTGCTCGACCTTTTTCTCGTAGCCTGAATAGCAATGGATGAAAAACCAACTGCGCTCCAGATCATCATCCGCCGCCGTCTCATCATCCAACGCTACATTCACGCTGCCGCCATCGTCTTGAGCCTCTTCAATGACTACCGGCTCCGGATCGTAATCGGTCAATTCTTGTCCCGCTGTTCTTTGCTCGCTCATGAGATTTCTTCATCTACCCTGACGGTATCCCATCACACCTGCCCTAAATCGAGCCGCGCCGAATCATAAACAGGGCGCCGCCAACCATCGCCACTATCACCGCCAGCAGCATCCAAGCCATGCCCGGGTTCAAGCCGATGCGCATAAACTCGGACCAAATCACCGCCAGAATGCCGAGAAATATCGCCGAGACGATGGTGACATTGATGCATAGAATCGTCAGGCGGCGGGTATCATGCCGGCTGGGCCAAGCCACCTTGTTCAGCTCGGATCGCACGTTGCTGAAATAATCAACTGTCATGTACAGCGGGCGCGTAATCGCATTGCCTTGGGGCTCGACCTTGTCCGTCTTGACCTTGCGCGTGCGCCGGCCCGGCGTCGCCTTGCCCTTTTTCTGCGTTATCGCCCGCTGTGTCTGCTCTTCTACCGCCATTTCGCACTTGCTCCTCGAAAGAACTTTGGGACTCGTTGCCCACCCCTGATAACTAAACACCGCCGCGGAGGACGGTGCTTATGGCATTTGATACAGGGGCAGAAAGACTCGAACTCTCGACCTACGGTTTTGGAGACCGTCGCT
>JAPOYS010000072.1 GCA_026706455.1 Chloroflexota bacterium
GTGATGCCGCCCGCATAACCCACAACATAATCGGGGTCGGGCGCCCAGTTCGGGTCATTCACTTGCCAGCTGTAGAAACTGTGCCCAACCATCCACTGCGTGTTGAAGAACCCTCCGCCTACATCGTTATTCAATTGTTCCAGCTTGCGCACGCCGCTGAGCTTGATGTATTCGATCCACTCCGGCGTATGAATCCGCATCAAGCCCACGGCATCGTTCACAAGCCTTCTGAACAAGTTGTTGCCCACGATCTCGGGAAATGAACCCAGGGGCTGGGGGTGGATGCACTGATGCTCTTGGAACTGATGATAGCCGCGCCCCCATTCTTCGTCGCTTTGACATGTTTCCCAGTACATGAAACAGCAGTTGTTAAATGGATCGTGGGCAGGATTCGCCAAAAGGTGTTTGACTCCCTCGGTCATGTTCGGCGTCCATGGAAGCGATCTTGCGGAATCTGATGCCGGCGCGCTTCCCGTTACGGTTGGCGCTTGCCCGCTTGACGCGCTGACGGGGCATTCGTTCCGCTGGAAGGCCCAATAACCATCCGCCCATTCTTGATCATTCGCGCATTGCCGGTTCACGAAACAGCAGTTGTCGATATCTACTGATCGGGATTGAGGCGCTTCGACGCGCGTGTAGCCGATCCAACCCGCCATCCAGACTCCGCGGCCACCGCGGCTGATGTGCAGCCAGCGTCCAAAGCTGCCGCCGACTTGCAGCACGGTTCCGGCCGGCGCGGTTTCCACAATTGCAGCGCTTAGGCTGGCGCCGTCGCGCAGATTGCTGTTGTTGTGGATGCGAATGGAGTATTCCTGCGCCGATACTCCACTGATTAGGACTGATACGATTGCTGCTAGAAAGACAAGCCTGGTAATCATGAACAATATCCCCGTTGGTCAGAAGTATCGGGCCGCAAGCCAATCACACCGCCCGGCAGCGGACTGAATTCGACATCGTAGCCAAAGGCGCGCGGGCCCACCACTTCCAGCGCGACTTCGCTCTTCAGTTGCGCTGGCGCCGGCGCCGCGATCACCGCGACCCGCGTTCCGTAGCGCAGCACCTCGGTCGTCACTGGCTCGCCTTCTTCTTCCGTGACGATGCAAATCAGATCCGGCGTCGTCGTAACCACCGCGCCATTGATGCGCGCGATCAGCATTTCGTTCTGGAATTGGATATCCAGCCGATCGTCGTTGCTGAAGCGGTCGATTCGCACCCAGCCGCGCGCGAAGCCTTTGGTCGTGCGCCGGTTCACATCGGAGATCTTGCCGCGGAAGATCACCCGCCCGTCCAGCACATCCGCCACCACTTGCGGCACATCGGACTTCCGCTCCTGCGCTTCAATCACCCGCTCGCCCAGGTGATGCGCCAGCGACATCGTATAGTGGACGCCCGACTGCTTGACCTGGGCGCCGGTCATCATGCAGGCGACCAAACCAGCGCGCGCGCCCATGCTGACGGCAATATTGCGGGCGATGCGCTCGCCCCAGAGGTCGCTGGCCGCAGCGGGCACGACGGCGGCTTTGTCGGCCGCGTCCACCATGGCGTAGGGCGCGACTTGCGCGTCGCTCCCAAACAGATAAGACGACATCTGAATCTCGGGGAAAGCGCGCCCCATGCTATCGCTGTCCACGGTCGGGATGCCCGCCTGCAAGCCGGCGATCAGGGGCTGCATCGAGTTGGCGCCACCGATTTCGGCGATGGCGACCGCGTCAAAGCGGCGGCGAATATGCTCCTCCAGCAGGCGCAGCGCCCGCAGCATTTCCGTGCCCTCGGGCAATTTCTCGATGCTGACCGTCGGCGCGCCGATGCTGCCGGCGACGCAGACCAGCGCGTCATCGGCCAGCGCGAAGGGATCAATTAGGGTCTGCGGACCCTTCTCCCGAATGACCGACGCCAGGTGCAAGCCGCCCAGATATGGATTGCCGCCGCCGCCCGTGCCCAAAATGCCAGCGCCAATGGCGATGGGACGGATATCGTCCAATGTCACTTTGCTGAGCATCAGTTGCTCTCCGCTGCCGTCAAGGGCGGATGCAAATGACAGGCGACCTGATGCGCGCGCTCTACCTCAAGCAGGGGCGGCAGGACCGTCTCGCATTGCGACAGCTTTTCGGCGTGGCAGCGCGGCGCGAAGGGGCAGCCGCCACCCGGCGCCGTCAGAGTGGACGCTGCCGACGACAACTCTCCGCGCAGGATGATCTCCTCCCGCTGCATATCCGGGTCCGGCTCGGGAATGGCTGAGATCAGCGCCTGGGTATAAGGATGTTTCGGGCTCTCAAAGATGACCTCGGTCGCCGCCACCTCGACGATTTTGCCCAGATACAGCAGCGCCACCTCATCGCACATATAGCGCACGACGCCGAGATCGTGCGAAATGAATAGATACGTCAAGTCGAATTGATCTTGCAGGTCTTGCAAGAGATTGAGAATTTGCGCCTGCACCGACACATCCAGCGCCGAAGTGGGTTCATCCAGCACGATCAGTCTCGGCTGCACAGCCAGCGCGCGCGCGATGCCGATGCGCTGCTGCTGCCCGCCGCTGAATTCGTGTGGATAGCGATAATAGTGCTCTTCCTTCAAGCCGACGACATTCATCAATTCAAGGACGCGTTCGCGCGCGGCGTCGCCCTTGAGGCTCTCGTGGATCCAAAGCGGCTCGCCGATGATTTGCCCGACGGTCATGCGCCCGTTTAGCGAGGCGGCCGGCGCCTGATAAATCATCTGAATCTCGCTGCGCAGGCGGCGC
>JAPOYS010000047.1 GCA_026706455.1 Chloroflexota bacterium
TGACCATAAGCCTCTGACTCGATTGAGCCAAGATTATAGCGCGGGTTTGACTGAAACGCAAGCGCCGCTGGCCGCGGGGCTTCAGAAGGGACCGAAGCGATCAGTCTGCGCCGGACGGGCGTACACTGTCGCGTCATAGCTCTTGCGCAGCAAATCCCATTTGACGCCGGCGTAGTCCGGATCTTCCGACAAGTCCCGATGCTCCCAGGGGTCGGCTTCCAGGTCATATAGCTCGCACAGGTTCTTCTGGTGGTACACCACCAGTTTCCAACGCCGATCGCGGTACATGGTGGCGTGCGTCTCGTCCGGGAAGTTGGTGGCGGCGTAGTGCTCGCAGCGGACGAATTCGCGGTGCGGGCCCGGCGGCGCCCCGCCAGTGATCAAGCTTGCGGCCGAGCGTCCCTGTACCCAAGGCGGGACTTCCAAGCCGAGCAGCTCGTACAGCGTCGGCGCGATGTCGAGCAGTTCAATGAGTTCGTCCGATGCATGCGGCTGGATGGTACCGAGCCAGGAGATCATCAGCGGCACGCGCGTCAAGCCCTCGTAGAAGCGGCAGCCCTTGAGCGCGAGCCCGTGATCGCCCAGCATCTCGCCGTGGTCGCTCATGAAGATGATGATCGTATTTTCGCGCTGGCCAGTTTCGTCCAGGTAATCCAGCAGCCGGCCGAATTCTTCATCGAGGAACTCGATCATGGCGTAGTAGGAGGCTTGAATCTGCTTGTGCTGGAATTCATCCGGCTGGCGCGCGCGGTTCTGGAAGTCGATGCCAGCCGCTTCCAGGCGCCGCTGCTGTTCGAGATCGCCGTCTTCAAAGTGGGCGCCGGGCAGTGATTCCGGATCGTAACGCCGGTAGTACTCATAAGGCGCGTCGAAAGGCGGATGCGGGTCGAAAGGATTGACGCTGAGCAGCCAGGGTTTGTCCGGCTCGCGATTGCGCTGGATGAACTCGATGGCTTTCTCCGTGCACCAATGCGTCTGATGCAGATGAGGCGGCACATTGTCCTTCTCCGCTGTCGGCTGCATGAATCCGCCGAAGCCGGGATCGCGATGCGAGTTGCGATAATCGTCAAGCGAGGCGATGCCGCGCGGCTGCAATACCGTGTTGTGGTCGATGCCTTGCGCCTTGATCCATTCGACGTATTCGTTGCCCCGTTCATTCCCGCCTTTGTGGTCGTGGCTGTATTGAAAATAATCGTAGCCGTCGTCGACGCGCTCTTCGCGGCGCAGGAAAGCGCTCGCCAGGTGCAGCTTGCCGATCAAGCCGCAATCGTAGCCCGCGTCGCGCAGCACCTTCGTGATCAGCCGGTCTTCATAGTGGCGCGGGAAGCTGCGGAAGCCGTTGCCGTTGACGCCGATGGCGCTGGGATACATGCCGGTGAGGAAGCTGGCGCGGCTCGGGCTGCAGATGGGCGACTGGCAATAGGCTTGGGTAAATGTAGCCGCTTGGGCGGCGAAGCGGTCGAGATTGGGCGTGTTGATATGCTCGTTGCCCAAAGCGGCGATGGTGTCGAAGCGCTGTTGATCGCTGCAGTACCATAAGATATTGGGGCGAGAAGGCATGATCCGGCTCCTGGCGTCTCGTTCGTTTCGATTCCCGAGTGTACCGTTTTCCCAATGGCTGCGCCGCAAGGCTATTGTCGGAAACAGCGCATTCAATTACCAAATGTCGTCTGTAGGGCTTGTCCGCTACTGGGAGGTTGACGCACAATTCTACCCCCATCCCCCGGCCCCTTCCCCCACAAGGAGGGAAGGGGAGCTAGAAACTCCGAAATCTGCGAAAAAGCCCCTCCCTCTTTATGGGGGAGGGGTTTGGGGTGGGGGTATGGAGACATAAACTACTCAAACAACCGCACTTTGACACACTACCGGCAAGCCTTGTAGGGGCGACCTGCCAAGTCGCCCGACGCCCATGCGCGTAATCTCCAGCGGGCGACATGATATGTCGCCCCTACAGCGCATAAATATTGGGCGGAGATTTCCAGCGAAAGGCAGTACAATAGCGAAATACAGAAGACTGGGAGGAACGCCATGGTCGATTTCGGATTGGGGTTGTTGCACGGACCGCCAGCGGGGCGGAGCGAAGCGTTCCTGGCCGAGTTGGACAAGACGCTGCCGCAGCTGAAAGGGACCTTTCGCAGCATCTGGATGACCGACCATTTTCAGTGGGAGGGGCAACCCACCTTTGAAGCCTGGACGGTGCTGAGTTATATCGCCGCGCGCTATCCCGAATTTGAAGTGGGCCCGATTGTGCTGGGGCAGAATTATCGCAACCCGGCTTTGCTGGCGCTGATGTCGGCGACATTGCAGGCGCTCTCCGGCGGTCGCTTTATCATGGGCATCGGCGCCGGCTGGAAAGAAGACGAGTATCGCGCCTACGATTATCCCTACCCGGCGCCAAGGGTGCGCGTGCAGCAATTGGAAGAGACCTTGATCATCTTGAAGAAAATGTGGGAAGAGCCGGGTCAGGTCAGTTACGAGGGCGAACATTACAGCATCAAAGAGGCTTGGTGCGAGCCGAAGCCGAGGCCGCAGATCCCGATTCTGGTGGGCGGCGGCGGATACACGACGATGAAGCACGCCGCGAAATACGCCGATATTTGGAACTATCCCGATTCGCCGCTGGACCGATACCTGGAACGACAAAGCATCTTGCGGCGGCATCTGGACGATATGGGCCGCGATCCGAACGCGCTGCGCTGCAGTTGGTTCGGGCGCGTCGCCATCGGCCGGACGGAAGAAGAGGCGGTTGCGCGCGGCCTATCGCGCGAGAACAAGTGGACGCGCGCGAACGCCTTCGTCGGCGCGCCGCAGGCCATCGCCGAGCAAATGCAAGCCTTTGTCGAGCATGGCTGCGACTACTTCATAATTGATATCATCGACGCGCCGGATGAAGCGGTGATCGGCATGTTCATCGAAGAAGTAATTCCCCTGTTGGTCAGGTAGACATAAACCTTCGAATGGAGCCTAAATTATGAAGATCAAGTGGTATGGACACGCGGCTTTCATCATTACAGCCAGCGATGGCACAGCGGTGATCACCGACCCCTATACGCCGGAGACCTCGGGTTATCAGCCCATTCCCGATATTCCCGATGTCGTGCTCACGTCATCGCTGAACGACGATTTTCACGATCGTTCCGACCTGATCCTGGGCGATCCGATCCGCATTAACATGCTGGATGTCGCGCGCGGCGGCGGCGAGATTGAAGCGGCCGGCTTGCTCTTCAAGGGCATCGAGTCGTCGGAGATGTATGAGCATCCCTATCACGAGCCGGATAAATGCGCCATGTATCGCTGGGAGATGGATGGCATCAGCATCGGGCACATGGGCGATGTCGGCAATCCCTTCACGCCGGAGGAATTCGCCTTTTTTGAGGACGTCGATGTTTTCCTGGTGCTGGCGGGCGATGTGCCGACGATGCGATTGCCGGATCTCAAACAGGTGATCGACCGCGTGCAGCCCAAGCTGGTCATCCCGATGCACTTCCGCACGCTGCGTTACAAGCCGCGCAATATGCAATGGATCACCGCGTTTCTGCATCACTTCAACGAGGCGGATATCGATTTCCAATCGGATTGGGAAGTGGAGCTCAGCAAAGAGGATCTGCCGGAGTCGACGCGGGTGCTGGTTTTGACGCACGCTTTGTGAGGAATTTCGATGCGGCATCTTCAGCCAGACGCGCGGATGAAGCGGATGATTCTGGAGCGCGGATGTTATTCGCCAGAGGAAAACAGACGGATATACGACAAGTGGTTCGCGCCGGGTCCGCGCCAGAAGTTTCAGTTGGTGAATCGCAAATATCGACTAGAGGACAAGGTCGTATGCGATATTGGTTGCAGCTACGGCACGACCCTCATGTTTTGCCAAGAGGGGTCCTACGGCATTGATATCGAAACCTACGAATCACAATTTGCCCAAAGCATCGGCTTGACCGTCTATCAGCGCGATTTTCTGCATGATCCAATAGCAGATTTGCCGAAAGTGGAGGCCATCTGGTGTTCGGCTGTGCTGGAACATGTCGAAAGCGCGCACATATTCTTGCGGCGCATGGCGATGCTGTTGAAGCCGCGCGGTCTGGTCGCCATTTATGTGCCGACGATTCCGCTCATTCCCGCGCTGCGTGTGATTCCCTTGCTGCGAAAATACACGACCGGCTACCTGTATAGCGACCATATCAACGCCTTTACGCCGTCTACGCTGCGCTTCTTCTGTGAACGAGCCGGCTTCGAAACCTTGGAGGTCAGTCCCTTTTTGCCGGGCATCGCTGCGCTGGCGAACCATATTCCGCTCGTGAATCGCCTTGTCGACGGCTGCGTGTATGTCGGTCGCAAAGTAGCTGACTGGGAGTACCCGGCTGGGGCGACGCGGATCGCAAGCGACGGCGAGAAGGGATTCGTCTACAAATGAAGCGTCGTGAAACGCTGACCTTAAGCCAGGATGATAAACGATATTAAGAGCCCGGCTATGTTTGCCGCTAATGGCGCAAACATGTTACGATATAAGTCGATGAGGCGGAGGACCCGAAATGCAAGGGGATTGGACACAAGCAATCGTCATGCTCGCGGCCATATTTGGCGTATTTTTGTGGCTGCGCAATGATATAAAGGAAAATCGCAAAGAAATCGACAAGCTGCGCACTGACATGAAGGGCGACATGAATCAACTGCGCACTGAGATGAAGGGCGATATGCAGAAGCTTCGATCGGACATGCAAGGCGATTTGCGGCGGCTGGAAACGAAGGTCGATGGTCTTGACAGTCGCCTGCGCGCCGTCGAATCTGAGCAGTCGCGGGTTGCTGGATTGCTCGAAGGATTGGGTCTTGCTGGCGTGCTTCCCGGGGACGAGAGCTAAAACCGCTATTGTATAACGCCGCAAGGGCGAGCCAGTGGCGCGCTCTGTTTTCTATAGCCGCGTAAAGGTAGCCTTCAGCGCCGGATAGAGCGACTGATAGATCGCGTAGCGCTCGGCGTAGGCGTCGGCATCGCTGCTGACGGCGACCGTTTCACCCGTTTCAATCATCGCTTTGCAGGCGGACGCGACATCAGAGAAGACGCCGGCCGCCACTGAGGCCAGGATGGCCGCGCCAAAGGCGCCGCCTTCGGTGGTATTGATGTTCACCAGGGGCGCGCCCAGCACATCCGCGATGATCCGCTGCCAGATCGGGCTCTTGGCGCCGCCGCCGCTGATGCGCGCCTCGAACTGGTCGGGCAGACCGGCTCTGGCGATCAATGTGAATGAATCCTTTAAGCCAAATGCCACGCCCTCAAGCACGGCGCGCGTCATGTGCCCGCGAGTGTGACGGCTGGTCAAGCCGATGAAGGCGCCGCGCGCCAAGGGATCGGGATGGGGACTGCGCTCGCCCGTGAGGTAGGGCAGGAAGAAGAGACCTTCGCTCCCCGCCGGGACACTCGCCGCTTCTGCCAGCAGGTGGTCAAAGTCCAGCTCGGGCGCGAGAGCGTCTCGGTACCATTGCAAGCTGCCGGCCGCGCTGAGCATTACGCCCATGAAATGCCAGGTATCGGGCAGGGCGTGGCAGAAAGCGTGCAGGCGGCCCTCTGGCTCGTAGGCGTAGCGGCTGAGCGGCGCGAAGACGACGCCAGATGTGCCGACAGTGACGCCGATTTTGTCAGGCGCGACGCAGCCCATGCCAACTGCGCCGGCCGCTTGATCGCCGCCCCCGCCGACAATGAGTGTGCCATTCTCCAGCCCGGTCAGATCGGCCGCTTCGCCGCTAACTGTTGCTGTAGTGTCCGTGCCTTCGTGGACCGGTGGAAGCCACTCGCGCGGGATATCGAGAGCCGCAAGCACATCGTCCGACCAGGCGCGCTCGGCCACATTCAGCAGCGATGTGCCGGATGCGCCAGCCAAGTCGGTGGCGTAGTCAGTGCTGAGCATGAAGCGAATGTAATCTTTCGGCAGCAAAATCTGGTCAATCTTGGCGTAGATGTCCGGCTCATTGTCGCGCACCCAGAGGATCTTGGGCGCGGTGAAGCCAGTGACGGCTGGGTTGCCGGTCAATTCCAGCAGGCGATCGGCGCCGATGACTTCGGTCATGAAGTCGCACTGCGCCTGTGTGCGCTGGTCGTTCCAGAGGATGGACGGACGAAGGACCTCGCCCCGCGCATCGAGCAAGACCAGCCCGTGCATCTGCCCGGTCAAGCCGATGGCGCTGATGTCGGCGCCGCAGAGCCCGGAGTCGGCGAGCGCCTGCCGGATGCTGCTGACGATGCCGTCCCACCAGTCGGCCGGGTTCTGCTCGCTCCAAAGCGGCTGGGGCTGGCTGATGGGCTGCGGCGTATTGGCGACGGCGATGACCGCGCCGCTTTCGTCGATGATCAGCGCCTTTGCGCCGGTCGTGCTGATATCCAGTCCCATCAAGTAGGGCATGGCGAGTCCTTTCGGTTTGTCGGGCGATGTGACGGGCGTTTCAGCGAAACGCCCCTACAGAATTCCAGATCGGTATAGACGTTAAGGGGCTGTCCGTTGGATCGCCTGTACGAGCGCTTGTCGATTTATCGTGGGCGAGCCTTGGCTCGCCCCTACATTTAAGCATCATGGGGCAACTAGCGCACGCCCAGCAGTATGTCGAAGGTCAGCTGATCGAGCCGTTCGTAGGGCAGGTTGCGCGCGCCCAGACCGACGCGGTCAAAGGCGGTCGCTCTGAGCTGCTCGGCGGCTGCGGCGCTGTAGCCATCGCCGAGGTAGGCATAGCTGCCATCGTCGGCGTTAATCGCAGCCAGCAGCGCTTGAATCTCGGCATCGGCCTTGAATTGCGCCGCTTTCTCTTTGAAGACCAGGTAGGAGCGCATGCAGCCGCGCGCGAATTCTTTGACATCTTCGTATTGCGAGCTGCGGTAGGCGTGGGCATCGAAGTGGCGGCTGCCATCGTAGCCGACATCCTCCAGAAAGCGCACCAGATGGAAGTTCTGCTTGATCATCATGCTGCCAAAGCGGAAGTCCTGGTCGTAGCGGCCAAACATCTGGTCGTTGAGATCGATATGGAAGAGCTTGCCCGCTTCCCAAGCTTGCGCCACCGCATGCAGGAAGTTCAAGCCGGCCATGTGCTCGTGGGCGACCTCGGGATTGACGCCGACCATATCGGGATCGTCGAGCGTGGCGATGAAGCCGAGCATGCTGCCGACGGTCGGGAAATAGATGTCGCTGCGGGGTTCGTTGGGTTTGGGTTCCAGGGCGAAACGATAGCCGTACTCATTGTCTTTGGAGTACTCGCAGAGGAAGTTGATCGCATCGCGCATCCGCTTGACGCCATCAGCCGGGTTCTTGGCGCTGTCGCATTCCGCGCCCTCACGCCCGCCCCAAAAGACATAAATCTTGGCGCCCAGCTCGGCGCCCAGGTCCATCGAGCTCATAGTCTTTTGCAAGGCGTAGGCGCGCACCGCCGGATCGTTGCTGGTGAAAGCGCCGTCCTTGAAGGCGGGGTCGAAGAAGAGGTTGGTGGTCGCCATCGGGCAGACGATGCCGGTCGCGTCCATAGCCCGCTTGAAATCGGCGACGATTTGATCGCGCTCGACGGGTGTGGCGTCGATGGGCACGAGGTCGTTGTCGTGCAAGTTGACGCCCCAAGCGCCGATCTCCGCCAGCATGTGCACGATATCGACCGGCGAGATTGGATCGCGGGTGGCGTCGCCGAAGGGGTCGCGCCCGATATTGCCGACCGTCCACAAGCCGAAGGTGAATTTATGTTCCGGGCGTGGTGTGTAATCCGCCATTATCTCCTCCAATGCTCAAACGCGTTTCGGGCAAATTGTAACAAAAATGGTTATCGTCTGTCAGTCAGGTTTCCGCTAAACTAGCGGACTGTGAAATAAGGCGGCAACGAAGGCGAACTGCATGGCACTACCCGCGCGCGAATCGCCGAAAGGCAAACGAGTCTCCCTCTTCGTCACCTGCATCGTCGACATGATCTACCCGGGCACGGGCCTGTCGGTGGTGGACATCCTGGAGCACGTTGGCGTCCAGGTCGACTTTCCGCCGGATCAGACCTGCTGCGCCCAGCCGGCTTTCAATTCCGGTTATCGCGAGGAGGCGCGCCGGGTGGCGAAGCACTTCTTCAAAGTCTTCAGCGACGCCGAGGTCATCGTCACGCCCTCCGGCTCCTGCGCGGCAATGGTCCGGCACGAGTATCCGCATCTCTTCGCGCCGGAGGATGGCGCTGCTTACGATGCGGCGCGGCGGATGGCGGCGATCACTTGGGAATTCAGTGAGTTTCTGGTCGATGGCTTGGGCATCGCGGATCTGGATCTGTCGCTGCCGGCGAAGCAATCCTTTGCCCTGCACGACGCCTGCCACGGCTTGCGCGGCTTGGGATTGGGCGCCGCGTCCCGCGATTTGATCGCGCATCTGGGCAAGGCCGAATTGCGAGAGTTGAATGAATGCGAGGTCTGCTGCGGCTTCGGCGGCTTGTTCAGCATTAAGATGCCTGAGCTAAGCAATGCGATGCTGCGGAACAAAGTGAACAATATCAATGCATCGGAGGCCGAGACCATCGTGACCGGCGACGTCAGCTGCCTGACGCAAATGAACGGCGGGCTCTCGCGCGCCAAGTCGCCCAAGCGAGTTCTGCATTTGGCCGATGTGCTGGCGCAGGGCTTGCCGGGGGGCCGGTCATGACGGTCGAATTGCAGTCGAATGATTTCATCGCTTTGGCTGATATTGCGCTGGCCAACCCCGATCTGCAGCATGCCGTCGGCTCGGGCACGCGCGGCGGTTATGCCAGACGGGCGGAAGCGATGTTCGCCCACAGCAGTGAGCACGGCGAGTTCATGCGCGGGCAAGCGGCTGAGGCGAAGCGGCGCGCCTTGCGTCGATTGCCCGAGCTCTTGGAGACAGCCGAAGCGAACCTGCTGGCGAACGGCTGGCGCGTCGAATGGGCGGAGGACGCGGCGCAGGCGAATCAGTTGGTGCAGACAATCGCGGCGCGGCATGGCGTGCGCACCGTTACGAAGTCGAAGTCCATGCTGAGCGAAGAGCTGGGCGTCAACCATGCGCTGGAGGCGGCTGGCTTGCGCGTCGTGGAGACTGACCTGGGCGAATACATCATCCAACTCAACGATGAGACGCCGAGCCACATCGTCGCCCCGGTCATGCACAAGACGAAAGACGAAATCCGCGATATCTTCATTCGCGAGCTGGGCATGACGCCGACCGATGACGCCGAGGCCATGGTCGCCTTCGCCCGCAAGATGCTGCGCGAGGACTTCCTCAGCGCCGACATGGGCGTCTCCGGCGCCAACTTCTTGATCGCCAAGACCGGCTCGATCGGCTTGGTGATGAACGAGGGCAACGGCCGCATGTGCACATCCTTGCCGCGCGTGCATATCGCGTTGGTGGGTATCGAGAAGATCGTGGAGACCGTCGAGGATTACGCCACCTTGACGCAGGTGCTGCCGCGCAGCTCAACGGGTCAGTCCTTGACTGTATACACCAATATACTCAACGGACCCGCGCGGAGCGATGAAGACGATGGACCGGAGTTCGCCTACGTCATTTTGGTCGACAACGGGCGCTCGGAGATTTACGGGACCAAATACGCCGACGCGCTGGCTTGCATCCGCTGCGGCGCCTGCCAGAACGCTTGCCCGGTTTATCGCAGCACCGGCGGGCATGCCTACGGCTGGGTCTACGGCGGACCGATCGGCGCCGTGTTGACGCCGCTATTCGTCGGCTTGGAAAATGCGCTGCCGCTGCCGCATGCCAGCAGTCTCTGCGGGAGTTGCAAGCAGGTCTGCCCGGTCGATATCGACTTGCCGCGCATGCTGCTCGATTTGCGCTGGGACCAAGTACGTACGGGCGAGTCGAAGGCGGGCTGGGACGCGGCGATGAAGATGTGGGCGATCGGGATGACCTCGCCGACGCGCTACGCCCTCGGCGGCAAAGCGGCGCGCGTCGGACAGGCGGTCATGGGCGATTATATGCCGGGCCTGCTGGGCAATTGGACGCAGCATCGGGATTTCCCCGACTTTGCCCCCAAGCCATTTCGTCAGTTGTGGAAGGAACGAGCCCCCACCCTAAATCCCTCCCCCATAAAGCGGGAGGGACTTGCATGACAGCGCGTGAACGAATTCTGAGCAGATTGCGCGAGGCGCGGCCTCCTTTCGCTGACGTTGAACCGATCGCCGAACGCCGTAATATGATCCCGCGGCAAGAATTGACGAGCCGCGAGCTGTTAGATCAATTCATGGACGCGGCTGAAGCGCTTGGCTGTTTCGTGTACGAGCTTGATCGCGGCGGCGCCATCGAGCAGATCATGGACTTGCTGGACGGCGACAAGTCTGTTCTAAGCTGGGACGAAGCACACCTGCCCCTGAATGATTTGCACGGCGCATTGGCCTCGCTGGGTGTCAGCGTCGCGCGCCACAACAGCGGCGACGTCCGCGTCGGCCTTACCGGCGTGAATGCGGCGTTGGCGGCGACGGGCAGCCTCGTGCTGGAGAGCGGCGCGGGCCGGTATCGCGGCGCCTCGCTGCTGCCGGATCTGCATATCGCGCTGCTGCGAGCTGATCAGATCCTGCCCGATCTGGAAGGCTGGACGGCGATGCAGGCAGAGCGCGACCAGGCCGCTTTCCGCCATGCCAGCAATACGGTGATCGTCAGCGGACCCAGCAAGACAGCCGATATTGGGCATCAGTTGGTCAAGGGCGCGCATGGTCCGCGCGAGTTGCATATTTTGATTTTGCCGCCAGCATAGAGCGGGCGCATTCCCGCATCTTCGGCTCACTGATTTTCTCGGTATAATGTGGTGGGATGCCAGCAATTCTGGCGCGGCGGAGTACGTATTGTGAAATTCGAAGTCTCGGACGAATACCTGTCCAAGCTCCTAGCGAAGGAGTATCCACCGGGCTCGATGGGGCGGCTTGCGCAGGCCGCGGTTGAGGCTGGAATGGCTTCAAAAAAGAAGGTTGATACTTCCGCCCGCAGCATTGCGAATTCTTAGCGTTGCTGCCCGCCGAGTAGCGGGACGTCAGGTGATTCGAAGGAATCAGCCCTCCGCGATCCCCGCCTCCGCCATCAACTCGCGCAGCGCGCCGACGGCCGCCGCCATCCCATCCGCGCCGCTGAATCCGCTCGAATGCCGCGCCTCGAGCAGATGCGGCTCCAGCGAGAGCACGCCCTCGTAACCGGTCTCCCGCAAGCGCGTCAGCAGCTGCGGAAGCTGCCCATCGCCAGCGCCGGCCACCGTCACCGAATTGTCAGCCAGCCGCGCGTCCTTGATGTGGATGTAGCCGATGTAGGGATGCAACTCGTCCCAGAAGCGATCGACCTGGTTGACGGCGCCGCATTGCACGAAGTTCGCGGGATCCCAGATGAAACGCAGGCGCGGCGAGTCAATGGCGCGCATCAGCTGAAGGCAGCGCTCGGGGATGTCGCCAACGACGCCTTTCTCGTTTTCGAGCAGCAGCTGCAGATCGCTGCCAGCGGCGATGTCAGTCAGCGTGCCGAGTCGGTCAATTGACTGCTGAATCGCGGCTTCGTCCGCATCGCCGTCAGGGTAGAAGCTGAAGAGGCGGACATTCTTCGTGCCCAGTTGACGCGCCGTTTCGCCGACGGTCTTGAGGCGCTCGCATTCGATCGCGATTGGATCTGTGATCGGCGACTTGCCGATGGGACTGCCCATGCAACTCACAGCGATATCGTAGCGCGCGCGCAATTCGTTGATGCGCCCGATCTGCTCATCGGTGAACAGGGAGCAGTTCACGCCCCAGGCGGCGCGGATATCGATCAGCGAAATGTCCAGCTCTCTTAACACGCGAAGCTGTTCTTCAAAATCAACGGCGATTTCGTCGCCGAATGCGCTTATCTTCATCATCGCAGTTAGGTCGCTTTCTCAAGTGTTCCGTCAAAGTTTGTGATTCTATCAGATTGCCAGGCGCGGCCGCAAAGCGCAGCCAGGCGAAGTCGAATCAGCATTTTGCGCGGCTTCAAGAATCGAAGTAGGGCCCGAGCGCGCGCAGCAGGTCCGGCAGATCTGGCGAGTCCTGGAAGAGCAATCCGTCATCGCCGGCTGGATCGGGGAAGGCCGGCGGCTCGTACTCGCGCCAAGCGCCATCCTTCACCGCCTTGTCATAGCCATCGCGCTCGAAACGGGCGATCAGTTTGCCGCGCAGCTTCCGCAGGCGCGCTTCATAACCTGCGTTGCTCGCCCAATTCTTGGTCTCCTGTGGGTCGACGCGCAGGTCAAAGAGCCACTCTTTGCGGTCCGCCGCTGAGTAGATGTATTTCAGATCGCGCCCGGCGATCATGTACAAGCCCGTGTTGCCCTCGCCGACCTGGCTGTAGACATGCTCCCGTTCACAATCGCCCGCCGCAATCTTGAATAGGCTCGCGCCTTCTGCGGACGGCTTTTCGAAATTCAAGCCGGCGAACTCGGCAAATGTAGGAAACAGATCCAGCAGGCTGACGGGCGCGTCGACGCGCGCGCCGGGATTGGCGCTGCCAGGCGCGCGCATGATCAAGGGGACTTTCACCGCCGGGTTCAGCATCGTCCGCTTGCCGAAGCTGCCATAATCGCCCAGCATCTCGCCATGATCGGAAGTATAGACGATTAGCGTATCGTCGATATCGTCGCCCAAAGCCGTCAGGATTCGGCCCAGATTGTAGTCGATGAAAGAAATGCAGGCGTAATACAGCGCCTTCATCGTACGGACGAGCATTTCGTCATAACCTTTGTCGCGGTACTTGTAGCGGTTCTGGTGGCGGTTCCACCAGGTCAGCAGTTGCTCATAACCTTCGGGACGGCGCGGCGGCAGCATGTCGGCGGCGCGGTAGAGCTTGTTCCAGGGCGTGGGCGATTCAAAGGGCGGGTGCGGCTTGATAAAGCTCGTCCAGAGGAAGAACGGTCGCTCGCGGTTACGTTGGCGCAAGAAGTCGATGGCGCGGTCAGCCACCCAGCTCGTGTGATGATGTTCGGCCGGCAGCTGCGATGGCTGCGGGATATAGTACATCTCGCTGCGAAGCCCCTGCGGTTCCAGGACATGCCCGTAGCCGTTTTCGCTGAGATAGGCGTGGAAATCGTTGCGGCGGTCGCCTTTCAGCCGGGCGCCTTCTTCCGAGATATCGCGGCTGTCAAAGCCCCACATTGCATCTACTCGCGGGTTGAAGTGCATCTTGCCGATGCCGTGCCTGCGATAGCCGGCTGCGCGCAAGACTTGCATGATGCTTCGCATTTGCAGCGGCGATTCGTTGTTGGAAACGCAGCCGTTTCGATGAGGCGGAAGGCCCGTGATGGCGGCGCTGCGCGCGGCGACGCAAACCGGCGACGGCGTGTAGCAATTGCTGAATGCCGCGCCTTCCCGCACGAGCGAGTCAAGCACCGGCGTGCGAATCTCGTGGTTGCCCAGCGCGCGGATAGTATCGCTGCGCTGCTGATCCGTCATGATGAAGAGGATATTTGCTTGCGTCATCCGTCTCCTTCTCAATCGCCGCGGAAATTGGCTGACTGAACGGGCTGAATCGGCGCCTTTTCCCGATGCGCTCTCGCCGGTATGTTTGCCCTCTAAGCGCCGTCCGCGATCTGAATCACCACCTTGCCGAAGTGATCGTGCTCTTCCAAGATGCGATGACCTTCACGGATCTCGTTCAGCGGCAGCACGCGGTCGATAACGGGCTTTAGCTCGCCGCGAGCCGCTAGTTCGAGGCAAGCGCGCAATTCATCGAAAGTTCCGCCGTTCGACCCCAAGATTTTCAATTGCCGATGGTATATCTGCGGAATCGACAGATCAAGGCGCTTGCCCGAGTGCGAGCCGCAGACAACCAGGCGACCATTGCGCGCCAGAGTCCTGAGCGAATCTGCCCAAGTGGACGCGCCGACAAGGTCCTGCGCCACATCAACGCCGCGGCCGCCGGTATGCGCAATCACCTGCTCAACCCAGTCCGGCTCTTTATAGTTGACCACGTGATCAGCGCCCAATTGGCGCGCCTTCGCCATTTTGTCCGGCGTCGATGTGCTGGCGATGACCTTGGCGCCCGCTCGTTTGGCAATTTGTATGCCCATCGAGGCGACGCCGCCGCCCGCGCCCGGGATGAAGACGGTCTCGCCCAGTTGCAGACGCGCGACCGTGATCAGCATGTGCCAGGCGGTCATCGACACGACGGGAAGCGCCGCCACTTCCGCGTGCGTCAATTTCGTTGGTTTGGCGATGAGATTACGCGCCGGGACGACGGTGTACTCCGCCAGCCCGCCATTCATGTGCTCGCCGAAGATACGATGCTGCGGGCAAACCGTGACCTCGCCAGCGCGACAAAACTCGCAATCGCCGCAGGTCAGGAGCGAGTAATAGGTGACCGCGTCGCCGATCTGCCAGCCCTGAACTGCGGATCCGACGGCGTCGATCACACCCGAAACATCGACGCCGGTGATCAGGGGCAAGGGGATTGCGCCGAACTGCGGTCCGCGGCGAATGCCCACATCCAGCCAGTTGAGCGCGCAAGCATGCACCTTGACGCGGGCTTCATCGACCGCCGGCTGCGGAATCGGCACGCGCTCCACCTGAATGACGTCGCGGCCGCCATGTTCATGGAAGACGGCTGCCTTCATTCTGCCCATCTAAACCCTCCCATGCTCCTTAGATCAACTTAGGCGATCATCCTTCGACGAGCAGCTTGCCCAGCGGCACGCGCGCATCGGCGAAGGGCTTGCGGTCCGCGCCCGTGACTGCCAGGCGCACATGATTCGTGGAGCGGTAAAGCCCGGTGTAGACGGCATAAGGTCCCGGCGCCAGGTCAGCGGAGACGGGAATCTCCCAGACTTCGCGGTCGGCCATGCCAGCGTACCACAGGCGGGTCGGCAAGCGCGCGCCAAGCGGCTGTTGATCGTGACCCCACTGCGCGCCACTGTCCTCAGACACAAAATGCAGAAACTGGATGAGCTCGTCGCTGCTGTCGGCTTCGGCGCGCCAACCAAAGGCGACGCGCAGCGTATCGCCAGCTCGGATAGCAGCCGGCAATGCAAGGACTTCGAGGCTAAATCCCTTGTCAAAAAGGGCAAGGAGATTCGTTTCGATCGGCGCTGTCGATTCCGCTGGCAAGACCATTTCCGACAGGATTACCTGCGTCTCGCTCAGCAGCCGATGATCGCTGGAGACAATCGCCTTTTTCTCGTACGCGCCGTCGCGCTCGCTCCATAGGGTGGCAACGAGCCAAAGGGCGCGGTTCTTGGGCGCGTCGGGCGGGATGCGCAGAACGAGCCGCTCGCGATGCGCATGCCGGTAGCCGGGCCCCAGCCTGGGACCAACCCAAGGCGCCCAATTCTTGTCGCTGCTCGCGATCGACTGGCCCGTGAGCTGATCGACAAGATGAACGGAATATCCCAGCGTGAAATTGGCGTGATAGCGGGCGTAGGAATAGAACTGAACCGCGACTGCGCCCTGGGTTTTCTCTACGCGGTAGCCGTGCAATTCTACATCCTGTTTGGGGCCGCCGTTATCAAATAGCACCGAGGCTCGCTGCGCTGTGAGCGGCACCTCCAGCAGGAGAAACACGGGATAATGCAAGATCAAAAGGAGCCACAGAAGGGGCCAAGCGTATAGCGCGCGCCGGAGCGCGGCTCGTGGCCGGAGCCGGGTCGCGGTCAAGAGCCCCAGCACGGCAACCAGCGTGAACCAGGCGCCCAAGAATTCGAGGGTCTCTTCCAAAGCGTGGATCTGACAGCGGCCCAGGAAGTCCAAACCTAAATCGGCGCACAAGTCAGGCGACAAGCCAAAGCCGGGATGCTGGATGGAATCAACCGCAATCGCGCCCATTGCCATAACAGTCGGGCCAGCCGCCAGCCAGCCATGCCAGGCCCGCTCGCGGCGGTCCGCGCGCAGCGCCATGATGATGGCGAAGAGCACGATGCCAATGCCGACCGCGCCATACACATAGCGCCAATTCGGGATGCCTTCGTGCACGATATGGTATTCGTCAAAGGCGAAGAACAAGAAGACCAGGCTATAAGCGGCCAGATAGAGTCGATGGCCGATTGAGCGCTCGCGGCCCAGCCAGGCGGTCGTCAAGCCCACCCCAAATACCATTGCCAGTTGCGTCGAGGCTATCGTCGTGGGGATATTCCTCTCCACGTTCAAACCCCAGAGCCAGCCCTCCCATTCCCACATGGAGCGGAATTCGAGCGCCAGTATGCTCACCAGCCCTTGCGCAAAGATAAAACCCAGCGCGATCCGCTTGGCGGACGGGGACAGATTGGGGAAGAGACACTTGAAGCTGTAAGCGCCCGCCAAGATGTAGAGCGCGAAAACAAGAACGCGCAGCGCGGTATGACCCGGGACGGCAAGCTCAGCGCCGATCATCGCTCGCTAACCCCTTTTCAATTGATGATGATTGCGCCCAAGGGCACGCGGGCGTCGACGAAAGGCGCGCCAGCGAAATCGCGCGCAGGCAGGCGCTCGCGATCGCGCGTTCGGTACAAGCCCGTAAAGACATGATATTCCCCCCGCTCGCGATCGGCTGGGATAAGAATCTCCCAGGTTTCGCTATCGACCAATCCGCTGTACCACAAGCGAGTAGGAAGGCGCGCGCCCAAGGGCTCCCGATCCAAGACCCACCATTCGCCGCTTTCCACATGTCCCACATGCAGATACTGCACGTATTCCTCGTGCTCGTTCGCCTCGCTGCCCCAGGTAAATGTGATTGACAAGGAATCGCCGATGCGCGCCGACTCCGGCAAGACGACGTCGTATAAGGCGATCCCATTGTCAAACTCAGCCAAGATATCAGTCGGGACGGCGACGGGCTTTGAAGGGAGTACGGTCTCGCCGAGGATAACCTGTGTTTGACTGAGCAATGCATGGTCGCTATCGACCACCGCCATCGACGTGAATTTTCCGTCGATTTCGCGCCAGAATGTGAGCACGACCCAAAGCGCGCGATTGGTCGCTGTCGCGGGTGGGATCTGCAGGTCAATCCGCTGTCGATACGAGTAGGGCCTGCCGGGCGCAAATATGGGACCCGCGGCCGGCTTCCAATGCCTGTCGACGCCGGCGATAGACTCGGCGCTGGCTTGATCGACCAGATGGACGGAATAGCCGCGGCTCGCATGCGCGCGTCGTTTGGCGACGGTGAAGAGTTCAAGCGCGATCATGCCGTCCTGTCGCCCCAGCCGGTAGCCAAGCAGCCAAGTATCGTATTCAAAGGCGTTGGCTTCGAATTGCACCGCAGCCGGCTGCGCCAATAGCGACGCTTCCAGCGTCAGGTAGAGGGGATAGGCGATGAGCAAGGGATTCCAGATGAAAGGCAAGAGGAAGAGCGCGCGGCGGAGGCGTCTTGCAGGCGGTGGCGACTGATTGGAGAAATGCCCGAGCATGGCTGTGAGCACAAGCCAGACGCCGAGATATTCGGCGGATTCGTCTATGATGTATCTGGTTATGCAGCCATCTATCTGAATTAGCAGCTGCAAGTTGCAAGTTCGCGGCATTTCGTCGACCAGCAAGCCCGCGATACCCATGAGCGCGAACCCGGCTAAAAACCACGTATGCCAGAAGCGTATGCCTGGCGGCGATCGTAGAGCCGCCAAGACCGTTAGCGCAGCGAAGGACCCGCCCAATATGCGGGTCAGTGTTTTCCAAGGAATCGCCTCTGAAAATACCAGCGAGCCGGATTTGTAGGCGCCTGTGAACTCTTCTTGCGCAAGAAACAAGAAGACGAATCCGAGGGCGAGGAAATAGCGCGATTGCCATTTCGACTTTGAGTGATGACGCCAGGCTGTGATCAGCGCGAGGGCGCTAACGAAAGCCAGTTGCGTCGACGCGAGCAGGTTGGGAAGGTTTAGTTCCTTGTCCAGGTGAAAGAACCAGTACCAAAACTCCTGCGACTGCGGGATTACATAATGCGCTACCAGCAGCAGCGCTTGAGCCGCCAGCAGAAGTAGCGGCAGACGCGCCAGTTTTGGCGCCAGGCGCGGGAACAGATGCCGACAAACAAATGCGAAAACGGCGGCATAAGATGCGAACACGAGCAAGAGCGTCAAAGCCGCGCCAGATACCATCGTCCCTCCGTCACTCGCGCATGGCTTTCTACAATCGACTATGATTCTACGATCAGCGTACCCAGCGGCACGCGGGCGTCGATGAAGGGCGCGCCATTGACATCGCTCGCTGTATCGCGCTCACGATCGCGCGCGCGATACAGACCGGTGTAGACCTTATATCGCCCAGGCGCCAGGTCAGCCGGCAGCGGAACGCGCCAAGTCTCGCTGTCCACTAAGCCACTATACCATAGCCGTGACGGCAAGCGCGATTGCGCGCTCATGCTGGTGTATGCGGAAACCACGCAGCCATGCGCCGTCCGCGAATGAGTTCGACCTAAATTGCACCGAAGCCGGCTGTGTCGTCAGTCGCGCTTCCAGCACCAGATACAGCGGATGCCAAATCAGCGTTCGGCGGGACGAGCGCAGGGCTGCCCTGGCAGTTAACGCTACGAGCAATATGCCAAGTATTTGAACCGCTTCATGCCAGCTGATCACATTGGAAAACGCAAAATAACCGTCTTTGTAGGCGTAGGTAAACTCTTCTTGCGCGAAAAGAGGAAAACCAGACCGACCGCTAGAAAATAGCTCCGCTGCGCGCCGGTCTTTGGCGCGCCAAGCCAGGCGATTGCCAATGCAATGAGGCCTACGAAAGCCAATTGCGTCGACGCCAGTACATTGGCGATATTCCGTTCTGAGCCCAGGAACAACAACCAATGGACAAAGCCCCAGGAGTGTGGAACCGTGACGCGCGCAGCGTTCAGGCGTCGCGCGTAATGTAAGCTAAGCATATAGCGAATGCCAGAATCTTGAATTGGCGCCAGAGGGCAGGCTGTCAGGGCGCAGCCGCGGCCTCGCGCTTGAGCTTGGGCGATTCGCGCTGGTCGCCGTAAAGATGGCACTGCGCCTGATGCCCGCGCTCGTCGGCGATGACAGGGGGACGGATATTGAGACACGCTTCCATGGCTTCGGGGCAGCGCTGGGCGAAGGGGCAGCCGCTGAATTGCTCGGTGGGGCGGGGCACGCCTTCGCGGATGCGCAGGGCTGGGTTCTCCACAGTAGGATCGGGTACCGGCACAGCGGCGATAAGGGCTTGTGTATACGGGTGCTGCGGGTTGTTGATGACTTCGTGGCTGGGTCCGATTTCGACAATCTCGCCCAGGTACATGATGGCGATGCGATCACAGGTGTACTGCAGGAGCGACAGATCATGCGAGATGTAAACGGTCGCCAAGCCCAGCTCGCGCGCCAGGCGCCGCGTCGTATTGAGAATGCCAGCCCGCACCGAGACATCGAGCATGGAAACCGGCTCATCGGCGACCAGAAAGTCGGGATGCAGCACCAATGCCCGCGCCAGCACGACGCGCTGCAACTGACCGCCGGATAGCTGATGCGGGTATTTGTCGAGGAAGACCTCGGCGGGCCGCAAGTTCACGCGGTCCAGGGTTTCCACCACGCGCTGGGTGCGGGCGTTCTCGTCCTTCCAGCCGTGAATGATCAGCGGCTCGGTCAATGAGCGGTAGAGGGTGAAGCGCGGGTTGAGCGCCTCAAAGGGGTTCTGAAACATCAATTGCACGCGGCTGCGGAAGCCCAGCAGCGCCTGGTCGTCGACGCGCGCCAGGTCCGCGCCATCGAAGATAATTTGCCCGTCGCTGGCGTCGATCAACTTCACGAGCAGCTTGCCCGTGGTCGATTTGCCGCAGCCCGATTCGCCGGCCAAGCCGAGGCTTTCGCCCCGCCGCAAGGTAAAAGATATATTGTTGACGGCATAGACCGTCTGCTCTTGGTCGCCGCGCAGCAGCCCGGCCAAACCGCCGCCGATCTTGAAGCGCTTCGAAACGCCGCGCATTTCGAGGAGGGGTATTTCTGCCCCCTCCCCAAACCCCTCCTCCATAAAGAGGGAGGGGCTTTTGTCGCCAATGGCGAGTTCGTGCAATCCATGCTCCCCTTCCCTCCCTGTGGGGGAAGGGGCTGGGGGATGGGGGGTATGAAACCCCCGCGCCACCTCCACATTCTGCCAGAGCAGCGGATCTTCCGCTTGGACGCGCAGGGCGTCCATCTCGTTCGAGCGCAGGCAGGCGGCCAAGCGATGGTCGCCCACGATTTCCAGGCGCGGGTCAATGTCGTGACAAGCGGCCTGCACAAAGGGGCAGCGCTCGGCGAAGCGGCAGCCGGCCGGCGGTTCGCGCAGGTCGGGCGGATAGCCTTCAATCGAGACGAGCACATCGCGCGGGCGCGCCAGATTGGGGAAAGCCTGCTGCAAGCCCAGGCTGTAGGGATGCGCCGGCGAGGCGAAGAAGGGCTGCGCCGCCGCTTGCTCGACGATGCGCCCGGCGTACATCACCGCCACCGAATCACAAACTTGCGCCACCACCGAAATGTCGTGCGTGATTAAGACGACGGTCAGGTTCAATTCTTCTTCGAGCGCGCGCAGCACTTCCAGGATCTGATGCTGGACGATGACATCAAGCGCCGTGACCGGCTCATCGGCGATCAGCAGGCTTGGCTCAAGCGCCAGCGCCATGGCGATGACGGCGCGCTGTTTCATGCCGCCGGAGAATTCATGCGGGTAGTGCATCAGCCGCTCGGTGTCGAGACCGACCATGTCAAAGAGGTCGACCGCCCGCCGCCGCGCCGCTCGCTTGTCGTAGCCGCCGCGAACCCGCAGCAGCTTGATGAGCTGGCTGCCGACGCGTTGCACCGGATTGAGCGAATCCATCGACGCTTGGGGAATGGTGGCGATTTCGCGCCAGCGCAGCTGCCTCATCTCGGCTGGCGGCAGCTGCATCAGGTCCATGCCCTTGAACATGATCTTGCCGCCGGTGACGCGGCCATTGCGCGGCAGGACTTGCACGATCGCCTTGAGCAGCGTCGTTTTGCCGCAGCCTGATTCGCCAATGAGACCGAGGCGCTGGCCTTCGGCGACATCCAGCGAGACGCCGTCGACGGCTTCGACCGCGCCGTCTTGAGTGGCGTATTCGACCTTCAGATCGCGGAGGGATAGGATGGACATTAGGCGCATTCCACCTTCCCCCGGCCCTTTCCCTTACCAGGAAGGAAGGGGAGTAATTCAGCCTCTCGCACGATAAGTGAATCTGCTCTCTTCGCTCTGCGGCGAACTGTTCTCGTTAAGGTCTAAAGCCTTGAATCTACTCGACTTCAGAATCGGCGCAAGAAAAATCATGGGAAAGATATATCAAATCTACGAGAGTTCTCTGTTAGGGCAACTTCGACACCTTACACTCGTTCTATATTATCGCATAATTGGTCCAGGATTCTAGTATGCGCCGCTTCGAATGCGTGATTTACTCTATCAATACGATCATTGAGCTTGCTTAATGTCATACTTGAGTCAAACGAACGCGCTGCCTATGACTCCTCAGATTTCTATCGCGCTTGCGAATCTCACTTTCGTTGATAAGATGGAAGCAATCGAAGAACGGTGAAGGAGCGTATGATGAAGAGGATAGTTTCAATGATGATGGTACTGCTTCTCAGCGGATTGTACGTCGGTTCTGCTTTCGCGCAGCTTGACGATGTAATGACTCTATCACCCGGCGGTGTAGATGAAATCTCTCTAATGCCCAGCTTTGAATGCTTGTCCGAGATTGACTTCAAAGACCTCGGGCTCAGTCCGGATGTTTTCTATCCGTTTATGGCGTCTGCGCTTTACGGCTTCGAAGTCTCTGGCGGTGGCGGCCTGTCGGATGGGGGAGGATCCGGTAAAGTACCGAAGTTCTGCACTCCGCACTGGTATAGCGAGCCCTGTGGCAGTTGCACATATTGGAATCCACAGTGGTTGGGAAAAATTGTAGTCTTCGAATTGTGGTGCTTGGGTGTAAGAGTGTATCGCTCAAAACGCTGCAATAAGTGCGCTGCGGGTTGAGTTGCATGAGATTGACAGCAGCATCCTTCTAAAGCATTGAAGCCGTCAGATCGTGGGACGGCTTCTCCTCTACTCTATATTGGGTCCGCAGTAAAACACTGCTGTTTCTTGGCATATGCAGTGCGCATATTCCGGCTCTTCAGGAAACATCTTATCCCAAGTGGCTTTCAAATGTAGGAATGATCCTACGGATAAGACTGCTTGGGTCACGAGAACGATGGCAATGAAGACCAAGATCCGGAATTTCATCCTATCATATTTGGTCATGCAGTTGCGTTTCTTCTTCTCTTGCGGCTGCTCTTCTTGCTCCTGCATCGCCGGTCCTCCGGCTGGTTGATTCTGTAGCATTACCGAAATTGAACTCTATGTGTAGAGGTTTGGCGTGGGTGCGACAACCGGAATAGAACAACTATCATCCGTTTACATCCTTCTCAATCGAGGAAACAGCACTTCCTCGTAGCCGCGCCCGATGAAGAAGCCAGCCATCACCGTCAGCATGATGCAGAGACCAGGCGGCACGATCCAGTAGAAAGCCTCGCGCGATAGCGCCAGCGAGTTGAAGGCGTCCTGCAGCATGAAGCCCCAGCTGATCGTTTCCGGATCGCTGAAGCCGAGGAAACTGACGCTCGCTTCGGTCAGGATCGCCCAGGCGATGGCGAAGGAGCCGTAGAGGAAGGAGAGCGGCAGGATGCTGGGCGCGATATACACAAAGATGATGCGCAGGTCGCTGGCGCCGGAGACGCGCGCGGCGCTCACGAAGGCTTGCTCTTTGATCACCAGCACCTGCGAGCGGATGACGCGGCCCGTGTCGCGCCAGAGCAGCACCGCCATCGCCACCACTACATTCCAAATGCTGGGGTCAAGAAAAGCCGAGATCACGATGATGAAGGGGATGAAGGGGATGCCAAAGGCGACATCAGCCGCGCGCATCAGGATGGCGTCCACCCAGCCGCCATAATAGCCCGCCAGCAGCCCGACCACTGTTCCGATGACGGCGACCGCCGCCGCCGCTGAGAAGCCGACCAGCAGCGCCGACCGCGAGCCGTGAATCAACTGCGAAAAGATATCGCGCCCGATATTGGTTGTGCCCAATAAGAAAGTATTGGTGTAGCCCTCGGCCAGGTCGTCGCCCGGTTGGGCGAGCCAATAGGGCAGCGCGTCCTTGATCCAATCCCCATTGCTGTTTTTGAGCGGCGTCAGCGGATCGTTCGGGGCAATCTGCGGCGCGAAGATCGCCACGATAGCGAAGATGGCGAAGACGCACAAGCCGAAGAGCGCCATCTTGTCCCGCTGGAACACCTCGCTATTGGTCTCCCACAGCTGGCGTATGGTAGAGCCCTGCCGGAACTGCGCCGGCGCCGCACCAGGCAGAGCCTCCCGAACCTCAGCTTCTTGCTGCATAGTCCTAACTCCGACTCACGAGACTTGCGCCTGCGCCGACGCGCCCACGCGCGGGTCCAGCAAGCTGTACAAAATATCGGCGATAAAATTCATGAAGACAATAATCAGCGCGATCAGAAAAAAGGCGCCCTGCGCCAGCGGATAATCGGCCTGCTGCACAGCGCGCACCAGCGTGCGCCCCAAGCCGGGCCAGGAGAAGACATGCTCGATCACCACGTTGCCGCCGATGCTGTAGCCGATGCCCAGGGTCAGCGCCGTCAGCACAGGCAGCATGGCATTGCGCGCCGCCGTCTGGATCATCACGCGCCATTCGCTGTAGCCGGCCAGCCGGCTCATCGTGACATAATCCTGATCCAGCACTTCGAGCATATTCGAGCGCATCAGCAGCAGGGGCAGCCCATGCAAATAGAGAGCCAGCGTGAACGTGGGCAGGATCATGTGCCGCCAGAAAACCGGCGACAACAGCTTGTCCCACTCGGTCTCCCAGCGGTAGCGCACCATCGGCGGTCCAATGCCCGACGAGGGCAGCAGTTTCCATTGGAAGGCGAAGAAGGTCAGCAGCAGCATCCCGACCCAGAATTGGGGCGCCGCCCGCGTCATCAGCGTGAAGGTCGTGCCGACGCGCTCGACCAAGCTGCCGCGCAGAGCGGCCATAGCGATGCCGCCCAGCACGCCGACGGCGTAAGCCAGCAGCAGCGAAGTCAGCGTCAGATAAATGGTATTGGGCAGGTCAGCGCCGAGGATATCCAGCACCGTCTTGCCGGAATAACTGAAGGTGTCGCCCAGATCCAGTTTCAGAAGATTGAGCAGATAAATGATGTACTGTTCGCCCAGCGGCTTATCGAGGCCGAAACGCGCCAGCAGCGCCGCTTCCTGTTGTTTGGTGAAGGTCGTGTCGATATAGCTGGCCAGCGGATTGCTCGGCGCCAGGCGGAATAGCAGGAAGAGCAGGGTGACGATGATCCAGAGGACCATCACACTCTGCAAGAAACGCCCCAGGATGTAATAGGCGACGCCGCGGCTCATACGATTTCGATCCTTTGCCCCCATCCCCCGGCCCCTTCCCCCACAAGGAGGGAAGGGGTGACGCTATGTACGGACTTGGCGAATAAAGCCCCTCCCTCTCGGGGAGGGGTTTGGGGTGGGGGTTCTGATTTAACCGCCCGCCGGGTAGTGCAGGCGACCGTCGTCATCCCAACTGTAGCCGGCGCTTTCCAGCAGAGAACGCGCGCCCTCGATGCTGTAGTCGTAGGTCGGCAAATCTTCACATTGACGCCAGTATTCCAGCGCGGCCGAGACGAAGCTGTCGGCCGGCGCCGCCAAGCCGTTGAACATGTTGTCGATGATGAACTGCTGCGGGATCGTATGCGCGACCGCCTGCCGGAAAGTCACATCGTCAAAGGGCGCGTAACGCACATTGAAGGCGAAGTAGTTGAAGCCGATGCTGATCGCCGAGAACAGATCAAGATGCTCGTTGTCGGCGACGATCTGCTGCAGCACGCCGGGATCGCCGGGCCATTCCCAGAGGAAGTTCATCTCGCCGGACTGAATCTGCCCCAAGGTCGCTTCCTGGTTCGGCAAGACATTCATAATCCAAGCATCGATCTTGGGCCGCGCCCAGTGGTCGTCGAATGCTTCAAGGAAGACGAATTCATTCACATCAAAGGCGACGTACTTGAAGGGACCGGAGCCGATCGGAATCTCTTCCTGGATCGAGTCGGCGTCGGCGTCATCCTGTTCAAGCAAATCGTTGATGATCGGTTCCCAGATGTGCTTGGGAATCAAGTTCAGCTTGGCCAGCGAGCTGGTCTCGAAGGCGGCCGACGGCGTATGCAGCGTGAAACGCAGCGAGAGATCGTCGATGATCTCGATATTGGCGACGTTGCGGGCAAAGGGATGGTAATCGGGCGCTTCGGGCCGGAACTCTTCCTTGCCATCCTCGTCCACCTGCGTCGTGCCGGCCAGAGCCGCTTCAAACGAATAGGCGGCGTCATCGGATTGCACATCCTCGCCATCATGCCACTTCATGCCTTCGCGCAGCGTGACGACCACATTCAGCGGGTCTTCCCAGACGACGCTCTCAGCCGCCCAGGGCTCGGGCACGCCAATCGGGTTGATGCGCATCAGGCGGTCCCAGGTCATCTCGGTCACGCGGC
>JAPOYS010000164.1 GCA_026706455.1 Chloroflexota bacterium
GCGAGGCGGCCGGCGCCTGATAAATCATCTGAATCTCGCTGCGCAGGCGGCGCAGATCGCGTTGCCGCAAATGGGTGATGTCCTGCCCGTCATAGAGGATCCGCCCGGCGCTGGGCTCCATGAGACGCAAGACGCACTTGCCGATGGTCGTCTTGCCCGAGCCGGATTCGCCCACCAGGCCGAGCGTCTTGCCTTCCTGCAAAACGAAACTGACGCCATCAACGGCGCGAAAGTCAGCCGTTTTCCGATTCAGCAAGCCGCCGTGCACGGGAAAGTACTTCCGCAGGTCCTCCACTTCCAGCAAATAATTCATGCGTCCTCCGGGTAGAGGAAACAGGAAGCGGTATGCCCGGCGCCAACATCTATCGCCGGCGGAACGCTGCGCCGGCACAGGTCCATCGCGTGCTCGCAGCGCGGATGAAAACGACAACCGGAGGGCGGATCGATCATATTGGGAATCATCCCCGCAATGCCCTCGAGACCGCCGCGACTGACATCCTTGCGCGGCACAGCCGCAATCAAGCCGCGCGTATACGGATGCTTGGGATTGCGGAACAACTCGCGCACCGGCGACTCTTCGATAACTCGCCCGGCGTACATGACCGCGACGCGCTCGCAGCTGCGCGCCACCACGCCGAGATTGTGCGTGATGAGCAGGACGGTCAAGCCTAGCTGCGCCACCAGCGACCGGATCAAGCGCAGAATCTGCGCCTGTATGGTCACGTCCAGCGCCGTTGTCGGCTCATCGGCGATCAGCAGGTCTGGGTCGCCGGCCAAAGCCATCGCGATCAGCACGCGCTGCCGCATGCCGCCGCTGAATTGATGCGGATAATCGTAAATTCGCTTATCGCCATCGGGGATGCCGGTCAAGCGCATCAACTCGACGGCGCGTTCGTGGGCGGCCTTCCGCAGTTGCTTGGCCGACGGGGTGAAGCCGCGCCAGCGCCCCGGCACTTTCCGCCCCTGCGCCTGCTGATATAGCACCGCGTCGACCAATTGCTCGCGAATGGTGAAGAGCGGATTGAGGTTCGTCACCGGGTCCTGAAAGATCATGCCGATGCGGCTGGCGCGGAAGGCTTCGATCTCGCTTTCGCTCTTGCTGAGGATATCCTCGCCGTTGAAGGTCACGCGGCCCGCGGTGATTACTCCCGGCGGCATCGGTATCAAACGCGGGACGGAGAGCGCGGTCATCGATTTGCCGCAGCCGGTCTCGCCGACCAAACCGAGCACATCGCCGCGCTGCATCCTCAAGTTGACGCCGGCCAAGACTTTCGCCACGCCATCATAGGTATGGAACTCGAGATGCAAATTCTCTATGTTGAGCAAGTCGGACATATCACTTCTATGACCGCAAAGCAAATCACGTGTATGTAGGGGCGCCCAACCTGGTCGCCCGCCGCGTCACTACGAGCCTCCATTCGGCTTCGGGCGACCTGATAACACGCCCCTACGACATATTGCGCGCCATCACCGCCGCGAGCGCGGGTCGAGCACGTCGCGCAAGCCGTCGCCGATCAGGTTCCAACTGAAAACCATCAGCCAGATAGCAATGCCGGGAAAGGTGGCGATCCACCATTCATCGGGGAAGAAGCGCCGGCCGTCGTTGATCATGGCGCCCCATTCGGGCGTCGGCGGCTGGGCGCCCAGCCCAATGAAACCGAGCGCGGCCGCGGTCAAGACAGCAAAACCGAAGTCGGTGGTCATTTTGATGATGATCGGTGAAACGGCATTGGGCAGGATGTGGCGGAAGATGATGCGCGCATGACCGGCGCCGATGCCGGTTGCCGCTTCCACGAAGGGCTCCTCGCGCAAGGACAGCACCAGGCTGCGCGTCAAGCGAGCGAAGCCGGGCCACCATACCAGCGATATGCCGATCATCGTGTTGACGATGCCCTTGCCGAGCGCCGCCGAAATGGCGATCGCCAGGACCAGCGCCGGCACCGTCAGAAAGACATCGGTGACGCGCATCAGAATATCGTCCAGCCAGCCGCCGGCATATCCCGAGATCGCGCCAATCGTGACGCCGATGGTCGTCGCCAGCAGGATGATGACCGTGCCGACCTGCAGAGCCAAGCCCGTGCCCATGATGACACGGCTGAAGATATCGCGCCCGACTTTGTCCGTGCCGAAGGCGAAGTCTTCGCTCGGCGGTTGCAGGCGCGCGGTGACGCGGGTCTTGCCGCTGGCGTCTTCGGGATAGGGAGTGATCACCGGCGCGAAGACCGCCACCAGCGCGATCAAGATCAGCATCGTCAGCCCGACCATCGAGAGCGTGTTGGAGCGGAAGCGATACAGGCCCCGTGCGATATTCTCCCAGCGGGCCGAGCGGGCGGTATCGCGCTTCTTAGCCATAGCGAATCCTTGGGTCCAGGATGCCGTAGACGATATCGGTCAGGATATTGACCAGGCTAAAGACGATGCCGTAAAGGATGGCGATGCCCATGATCGGCTGAAAGTCGAGGCTTAGGGACGCATGAACGGCGTATAGCCCCAGCCCGGGCCAGTCGAATATCGTCTCAATCAAGACGGCGCCGGCCATGAGCCAGCCGAAGTTCAGCGAGATCACCGTAATTGTGGCGATAAGAGCGTTGCGCAAAACGTATTTGAAGATGATGACGCGGTAGGGGATGCCGATGGCGCGCTCCATGCGGACGAAGTCTTTCTCGAGCGCCTCGACCATGCTGGCGCGGGTGATGCGCGTGATGCTGGCGAAGGCGCCG
>JAPOYS010000168.1 GCA_026706455.1 Chloroflexota bacterium
ACAGCGGATCGACAAATTGGATCCGCACTTCGGTTTCGCTGTCGGGCTTGTCGCGGTCGAACTTCTCGACCAGTTGGTGGATGCTGTCGGGCGCGCTCATCGTCACCCCTCCATGTCAATCACGATCTTGACCGCGCCTTCGTCCTGGATGCGGTGCAGTTCGAATCCAACCCCTCCCCCGGCCCCTCCCCAACGCATTGGAGAAGGGTGACTCGTCGCGCGGACTGACGCGTTAGTGCAGTCAAGAAGGCTGGCGAATTGTGCCTAAGATGGACTCTGGTATTCATATCTCGGTGTCCTCAACCAACTCGGTGTACTCGGTGGTAAAGAAAACTCGGCGTCTCGGCGGTGAAAATCACCCCTCCATGTCAATCACGATCTTGACCGCGCCTTCGTCCTGGATGCGGTGCAGCTCGTAGGCCTCGAAGACATCCGCGAACTTGAAGGTGTGGGTGATCATGCGGCCGGTATCGACCGCGCCGGAGTTGATGTATTCGAGGGCCTGGCGGGTGCTGGCGTGGTTCGGCTCGTTGATGGCGCCGACGTTGGATTGGGCGGTGAGCGACTTCCAGAAATACTGGAAGATGGGGAAGTCCATCGTCTCGAAGCGGGGCACGCCGAAATAGAGGATGAAGCCGTTTATGCGCGCGATTTCGACGGCGAGGCGGATCGACTCTTCTTCGCCGGCGGCTTCGATCACGACATCGGGCAGCCCCCCGCCGTTGATGTCGCGCAGGGCTTCCAGCGGCGAGATGTCGGCGTTGTGGATGGTGTGGCTGGCGCCGAAGTATTTGCTGTAGTTCAGGCGGTAGGCTTTAAGATCGAGGGCGATGATTTTGGCGGCGCCGCGCTGCTGCAGGGCGAAGTTGAACCAGAGGCCGGCCGAGCCTTGGCCGATGACGGCGACGGTCTTGCCGCGCAGGTCGGGCAGGGTTTTGGCGGCGTAGAGCACGGTGCCGAATTGCTGGGCTTGCACCGAGTATTCCAATGGCACGGACGGGTCGAGGGGCAGCAGGCGGTCGACCGGCGCGAGGTAATATTCCTGCATGGCGCGGTGGTCGGGGGCGAGGCAGAGGACGCGGTCGCCCGGTTTGACTGATCCGTTGTAGGCCGGGTCGATGGCTTCGACGACGCCGACCATTTCGTGGCCGGTTTCGCCGATTGGCGTGGGATAGCGGTCGTCGGGCAGGTAATGCAGATGGCGGATATCGCTGCCGCAGAGGGAGAGGCGCAGGGTCTTGACGAGGCCCGTGCCCGGCATCAGTTCCGGTTTGGGGGCGTCTATGAATACGGGCTGGCTGCGGGCGATGATTTGCACGGCTTTCATCGGCTCTTGCTCCGGCTGGGGCTGGCACAATGTGGGGGAGTATAGCAGTTCCCGCCTCTGCTGTTGACGACTGATTTGGGTTAGAATGGCTGAATGAGACCGTTTGCGATCTGTCTGCTCGGCTGCTGTCTGATAATCGCGCTGGCGGCCTGTTCGGGCGCGCCGGAAATTGAGGCGACGGCGGCGACGGTTCTGCGCTTGACCGCCGAGCAGCCGCCGACGGCGACGTTTGTGGCGACCGCGGCGGCCTATCCGACCGTGACGCCGCAGGTATTCTGTGACGGCGCGCCGGAGTCCTTCCTGATCATCGGCGAGCGCGGCCGGGTGACCTTGAACGAGGATGGGCGGTGGCTGAACTTGCGCGCGGGACCGGGCACGGATAAGGACGTGATCGCGCAGTTGGCGCCGCTGGAGGAATTCCTGGTGCTGGACGGGGTGAGCTGCGTTGGGCCTTATGCTTGGTATCAGATTGAATTCCGCGGCCGGGTGGGCTG
Source organism: Chloroflexota bacterium (assembly GCA_026706455.1). Classification (GTDB taxonomy): domain Bacteria; phylum Chloroflexota; class Anaerolineae; order Aggregatilineales; family Phototrophicaceae; genus UBA6055. Next base: position 1,822 of record JAPOYS010000168.1, read on the forward strand.
GATCGCCGAGGGCTATGACGGGCTGTATTATGCCGAGCCCTGGCTGACGGGCTAAACCCGCCAAGTTTTTATTTACATCTTACGGAGCTGTGATAAAACAGGGACGATATTTTCGACTGGCGCGCTGAATGCGGCGGCGCGCGATCAGGCAAGGATGGAGAATGAGCGAGCAACACAGTTTTCAAGCCGAGACGCAGCAACTGCTGAATATCCTGATTCACTCGCTGTACACGGAAAAAGAGATCTTCCTGCGCGAGTTGATCTCGAACGCGTCGGATGCTTTGAACCGGCTGCAATTCGAGATGCTTACGAACGATGATGTGGTCGATGCCGAGGCTGAGTTGGCGCTGCGCATCGCGCTGGATGAAGAGGCGAAGACGCTGACGATCAGCGATAGCGGCATCGGCATGAATCGCGACGAGATCATCGCCGGCTTGGGTACGATCGCCAAGTCGGGCGCGAAGGCGTTCATCGAGGCGATGCAGGAGAAGCCGGAGAGCGCGGCCGATATCATCGGGCAGTTCGGCGTCGGCTTTTATTCGGCCTTTATGGTGGCGAAGCAAGTCGATGTGATTTCGCGATCCTTCCGGCCGGAGGATGAGGCGATTAAATGGTCGGCGACGGGCGGCACCAATTACACGCTGGAAGCGGCTGACAAAGCGAATCGCGGCACCGAGGTGGTCATCCACCTGAAGGACGACGAGGAGGAATTCACGCGCGGCTTTCGCATCAAGGACATCATCCGGCGGCATTCGGATTATGTCGCTTTCCCCATCTATGTAGGCGATGACGAAGAGCCGACGAACAAGCAGCAGGCGATCTGGCGGCGGGGGCCGTCCGAGGTGGAAGACGAGGAATACGACAGCTTTTACAAGATGCTGACGATGGATTTC
>JAPOYS010000165.1 GCA_026706455.1 Chloroflexota bacterium
GCAGGATCGCGGCGCCTATCTCGTTGTCGCCAACGCGCGCCACACGCGACTGGAGGACTTCGCCATTCAAGGCGCGCGCAATGATAAAGTGGTCGCGGGCGACGCCATCCGCTACGGCGCAGGCGCAGCCGTTGAGGTCATGCTTAACTTGCGCGAGGATCACAGCGAAATTGCCGAGCGCTTGAGCGGCGCGGAAAACCTGGTCATCGTCGCCGGCGCCGAGGGCTTGACGCTGGCGGGCAGCAAGGCGCTGGCGCAAGCGGCCGCCAACTTCTTAATCGAAACTAATCATGTTGGACGCCGCAACAACGGCTTGCTTTCACCTTTGCCCGGCGCCAATGGCATGGGCTTGCACTACTTGGGTTTCACTCCGGAAACGACTCTGGACATCATTTCCAATCCGCCGAAAGCACTCATCGTCGCGCAAGCTGAGCTGCTCGATGACGATCCGGCGGCGGCGACATGGCTCAGCCAGGTGAAGACAGTCATATACGCCAACTTCTTTGACGATGGCATTTCGGAATTCGCTGACTACGTCTTGCCCATACAGTCCTTCGCCGAGCGTGACGGCAGCTTTGTCAACGGCGAGCGGCGCGTGCAGCGTTTCTATACCGCGCAGGGTCCGATGGGGCAGTCGCTGCCAGCTTGGAAGCTCTTCGGCGGCCTTCGGCAGGAGTTGGATGGCGGTCATCTGAAGCCGTCCGCGGCCGCCGTTATGCTGGATCTGAGCGCCAATGTGGATGAATTCGCCGGCATGCGCTACAAGGAATTGGCGAAGGTCAAGCGAGAATTCCCCGATGTTGGCGGACGCGATCAGTATTATGGCGGCACCGCCTACGCCAATACGGGCGGACTTGGGATACAGATACCGGCGCGGGCGGACGCGCGCAAACCGCGAACGAAGAAAGTTGTGACCGAGACGCCGCTGGCGGTCGCTGATGGCGAATTCGCCATCCTGCCGGTCACGCGGCTCTACAATCGTCAGCGCAACTTCCGCCCCACGCTGATCATTGAACCGCGTATATTGGCTCCCTATGCGATTGTCAATGCAGAGGATGCCGCGAGCATGGGCATCGTAGCGGGCGACGTGCTTGAAATTCGCGCCGGTGATTCGCTTGCGCGCGTGCAAGCGATGCTGAGCGACGACATGGCGTCAGGCGCGCTGGCGCTTCCCAGGCATTTGACTGACGAGGCGATTCCCATGTCAATCATGGCCGGCACGATCAGCAGGGTGGGCGAGGCGGTCGCTGCGGGCGATTGATGTCAGAGGGTAAACTATGAGCCGTAATCTCAAGATAGCCATTGCAGCCGCGCTGGTCGGGGGCTTGGTCGTAACGCTTGTCGCGATCGCCTTGATCATCGCCAATCTGGGCGCCATCGCCGCCTGGATCGGCTTTGACGACGCCGGCAACCTGAACGGGCGCGAAGGCGCTATCGGGATGCTGCTGCACCCAGAAGGGCGCGTGCGCAACGTCATCCAATGCGAGGACGACGCCGGCTGTTCAGCGCTTTGGCCGATCATTTTTGCCGCCGGCTTCGCTTTCGTCATCGTCACCGGTTTCGCCTATACCACATTGTTGGAGCGGCGACTGCTGGCTTTCTTGCAGCACCGGGTGGGACCCAATCGCGTCGGTCCACTCGGATTCATGCAGCCGGCGGCCGACGGCGTAAAACTGGTATTTAAGGAAGACTTGATGCCGGCCGGCGCCGACAAGTGGGTCTTCCGCTTGGCGCCGATGATCAAGGTCATCCCTATCTTGATGATCGCGGCTGTGATCCCGATGGGGCCCGATTTGGTCTTGCCTTGGTTCGCGCCATCGCTGGGTGATGTCTGGTTCCAGGTGCCGCAGGGTTTGATCGATTCCAATGTGGGCATTCTCTGGGTGATCGCAATCACCAGCATCGCCACCTATGGCGTGGTGCTGGCCGGCTGGTCGAGCGACAACAAATACGCCATGTTGGGCGCCTTGCGCGCCTCGGCGCAGATGATTAGCTATGAGTTGAGTTTCGCCTTGACGCTGGCGGTGCCGGTGATGATCGTCGGCAGCATGGCCATCGGCGACATCATCGACGCGCAGCGGAACATCTGGGATTGGTTCGTCTTTCAGAATCCCTTGGCGGCGGCTGTGCTGATTCTCGCGCTGCTGGCGGAGACGAACCGCGCGCCCTTTGACCTGACCGAAGCCGAGCAAGAATTGACGCAAGGCTACATGACCGAATACAGCGGCATGAAATTCGCCCTGTTCATGATGGCGGAATATCTGGGCATGATCGCGGTCAGCCTGGTGGCGATCGCCGTATTCTTCGGCGGTTATCACTTGTGGCCGATGGACGGCTTGCCGATTCTGGCGCCGCTTATCTTCATACTCAAAGTGGTGTTGATGCTTTGCGGCATGATCTGGATCCGGGCGACGCTGCCGCGCATCCGCTACGACCGCTTGATGCAATTCGGCTGGAAGGTGATGATACCGCTGGCGCTGCTGGCGGTCGCCTGGACGGCGGTGTCCATCGTCGTTGGCGATGCCCTGGGCGGCACGGCTTACCCCTTCATCTCGGGCGCGGTATTCATCCTGGCGCTGCTGCTTGGCGGGCTGGCGCTGCGGCGGCTGAGCCGCGAAAGGGACAGCGAAGAGGCGATCCCGCTGGAAGACGACCCGGCTTATACCGGCGAGCGGCGCGGCTTGGGCTGGGCGCTGGTGCATGTGGTTGGCATGCTGGTGGCGATCCCCTTGGCGCATATCCGCTTTCAGATGCGGGCGCTGGAGGGCATGGCCAGCTTCGGGCGAACGCCGGAAGAGGATCGCATCCTGGAAAGCGGCGAGACCGCCATTAAGCGAGTCGCAAGCGATTAGGCTTGATTGCCGCGCTGTCTTGCCCGACCGAGTCTGCCCAAGCGCGATTTAGACTGAGGACGCAAACATGAACGTCATCAAAGGCTTCCAAACAACGCTAAAGCACCTCATGGATGACGCCGTTACCGTGCAGTATCCGGAACAGGTGCAGAAGTTTCATGATCGCTTCAAAGGGCGGCATCATCTGCGCCGCTATGAGAACGGCTTGGAGAAATGCATCGGCTGCTCGCTCTGCGCGGCCGCTTGCCCGGCGGACGCCATCTGGGTGGAGGCGGCTGAGAACACGGATGAAGAGCGCTACAGCCCGGGCGAGCGCTACGCCAAGACCTACGAGATCAATATGCTGCGCTGCATCTTCTGCGGTTACTGTGAAGACGCCTGCCCGACCGAGGCGATTCAACTCGGGCATGAGCATCAGATGTCCTTCACCGATCGCCGCGACGCGATCTACACCAAAGATATGCTGATGGACGCGCCAATCGAAGGCGCCGAAGACAGTCCGCAGCAGGTCGAAGCGGGCGCCTTTGATCGGTCGATCCCGGATATGGAAGACCCGGCTTAGCGGCGGGCGCAAGAATGCGGCGAATGCAAAATGGACAGTGGTCAACATTGTGCTAAAATGCACAAACTTGTTTCGAGTGGGAATTAACTAGCATGGAATGGTTGTTCCTGGCGGTGAGTTTCGTCGCCGTATTGGCGGCTGCTATGATGCTGACGCGGCAAAACGCGGTCCATAGCGCCTTGTTCTTGATCGTCAACTTCGGCTGCGTCGCCTTCCTGTATTTGATGCTGGACGCGCCCTTCCTGGCGATGGTGCAGGTAACTGTGTATACCGGCGCGATCATGGTGCTCTTTCTCTTCGTGATTATGCTGCTCGGCGCCGAAACGACCACCGACACTTCAGGTCGGATGCGCTGGCTCGGGCTGGCTGGTTCCGTGGTCGCCATCATCCTGCTCTTGATTTTCGCCTTCCCAATCGCATCGGACATGCTGAGCGACGAGCGCGCAACCCCCCTGGACACGAGCGCGCAACTGCGTGTGATTAACGCCATTCCAGGCGCTGAAGCGGAAGAATTTACGGTCATGGAGATGGGCTTCGCCATGCCGCTCGTCGGTACGGTGCGCGCCAGCGTCGCCGTTGACGCCCTCGACGAGTCGATGCCAGACCGCAGAATAGAAAATGTCGTATATAATGATTCGCGCGAAAACATACGCCGTTACATCGAACTGGCGGCGGGCGACTACACGCTAGCGGTCGGTGTTAGCGATGGCAGCTACGCGTCGGGACCAGTCTTCATCAAAGACCTGACGCTGGCACCGGGCTCGGCGACAACGCTCGTCGTCTTTGAAAACGCCGAAGACTTGATTGACGTCGGCCTGCTGTCTGATGACCTCAGCGCGCCGACTGTCGGCAAGATGCGCCTGACGCTCTTCAACGCCGTTACGGACCGGCAAGCCTCCTTGGTCGAGGTCGGGCAATATACGGCGCGGCGCAGCTTGTGCGATGACAGCGCCTGCAATACGCTGATTCCGCATCGCCGGCTGATAGACCAATTGCCGGCCGGCGAGCATATCAGCATTGAACTCGACGAGGGGCAATACAATCTGGCTTTCGTCGATCAAGACCAAAACATCTTGCGCACGCTGGCGGAGTATCAGACGGCACGCGGCCGCATCGAAACGCGCGCGCTGGTGCGCGAGCCGGGCGTGCCGGGCAGCCAGGCGAGCTACCGGGCAACCATGTATGACGCCGTCGGCGTCCCCGCCTTTGGCAGCCCAGAATCCGTCGGTCAGGTGTTGTTTATCGAATATGTCCTGCCGGTGATGCTGGTTGGCATGCTGCTGCTGGTCGCCTTGATCGGCGTGATCGTGCTGGCGCGGCCCGACGCCTTGGCGCAGGCTGAGCGCCGCCGCATCAACCGCCGCCGCCGGGTGAATCGCCCGCTGGTCAGCGTGATCTCGCAGCAGACCGGCTCGGATGCCTTACGCGGCGAGTACCTGGCGAAGTTGACCGGGGGCGCCGATGATGGCGCGTCCGAGTAGCCGCAGGAGAGCCTAGGCGATGAATCCAGTCGGCGTCGAACCTTATATCGTCTTAAGCATGGTTCTGTTTTTGCTGGGCGCGCTTGGCGTGCTTATGCGGCGGAACGCCATCCTGGTATTCATGTCGGTTGAGCTGATGCTGAATTCGGCGAATCTGGCGCTGGTGGCTTTCGCGCGCGAATGGGGCCAGGTCAACGGGCATGTCTTCGTCTTCTTTGTGATGACGGTCGCTGCGGCCGAAGTGGCTGTCGGCTTGGCTCTAATCGTGAACATTTTCCGCGAGCGGCGGAGTATCAATATTGACGACTTGCAGCAGATGCGAGGCTGACAGGCTGCAAACCTAAGAGGCATTAGCCAATGGAAAACCTTCCGCTCCTTGTTCCACTTGTGATTCTTGTGCCCGCGCTGGGCGCGCTAATCAATTTCTTCTTCGGCGCCAAGCTGGAGGAGAAGTGGTCGGGCTACATCGGTTGCTTCGCTTCCATACTGTCTTTCATCATATCCTTGCTGCTGCTGACGTATGTGACGGGCACGAACGGCGGCGCGGCGGTCGTCAACCCACCCTTTGTGGACGGCTGGCTGCGGATTGAATCGATCGGCCTGGAGATCGGCTGGCAGCAGCGCGTTGATTCGCTGAGCGTAACGATGATGCTGGTCGTGACCGGCGTCGGTTCGCTGATTCATCTCTACGCGCGCGGTTATATGTACGGCGACAAGTGGGTTCCGCGCTTCTTCGCCTATCTGAATATGTTCCTGGCTTTCATGCTCATCCTGGTGACAGCCAATAATTTCTTGATGCTATTCGTCGGCTGGGAGGGCGTCGGCTTGTGTTCTTTCTTGCTCATCGGTTTCTGGTGGGACAAGAAGATGCCCGAGGGTTGGAAAAATAGCAACGCCGCGCGCAAAGCCTTCATCGTTAATCGCATAGGCGATTTCGGCTTGCTGATGGCGATGTTCATGATCTTTTGGACCTTCGGCACGCTCGACTTCTACAAGGCGGGCGAGCTGCCCAACGCCGAAGCCAAGTACCTCGTTCATTGGCGCGAGCACAACGGCTTGCTGGCGCACGATGAAGAAGCGGAAGCGGGCGCGGCTGGCGACGAACATGACAAGACTTACAAATGCGCCCCGGCTGGCGCTGATGGACATGCTGACGACGCTCACAGCGACGACGGTCAGGCGGCGTCGAATCCGCTGGCGGACGACATTCGCGCGCGCTACTGCGACAATCAGCATTTCGATACGGAACTGCTGGGCGTATTCGGGCAGACGACAGAACTCTTCGGAACGGGCGAGACCGTCGACTTCGGCAGCTTCCAGCTGGCCTTCGATGATGTCATCCTCCTGATCGCGCTTTTTGTGCTGCTCGGCGTCACCGGTAAATCGGCGCAGATTCCGCTATTCGTTTGGCTGCCGGACGCGATGGCTGGTCCCACGCCCGTCAGCGCGCTGATTCACGCGGCCACCATGGTGACCGCCGGCGTATTCATCCTGGTGCGCTCCAACGTCTTTCTTTGGGAGTTGAACCACGGCGGCTACGTCATCGGCTTGGTCATTACGCTGGTCGGCGCCGGTACTGCGCTCATGGCTGGCTATATCGCTCTGGGCCAGTGGGATATTAAACGCGTGCTGGCTTACTCGACGATCTCGCAGCTTGGATTTATGGTCGCCGCCGTCGGCATTGGCGCCTACGTGGCGGCGATGTTTCATCTGGTTACGCACGCGGTGTTCAAGGCGCTGCTATTCTTGGGCAGCGGCTCGGTCATCCACGGCGTCGAGCACGGGCATCATCACGCGCATGAGCATAGCCACGGCGGGGGGCACGCGGACGAAGCGGACTTTGACGCGCAGGATATGCGCAATATGGGCGGCTTGCGCAAGCGCATGCCCATCACCTACATCACGTATCTAATCGGGACGCTCGCGCTGGCCGGGATTTTCCCCTTCGCCGGCTTCTGGTCGAAGGACGAGATCCTGGCGGACGCCTGGTTCGAGGGTTTTGAACTCAACGAGTTGAGCGGCTTTATCGCCTTTGGCGTGCTGCTGGTCGCGGCCGCCTTCACCGCTTTCTACATGTGGCGTCAGATCGTGCTGGTCTTCTTGGATGACCCGCGCAGCGAAGCGGCCGAGCAGGCGCCCGAGAGCAACGGCGCGATGCTAGTGCCGCTGCTCGTTCTGGCGCTCTTCAGCATCATCATCGGATTCATCAACGTGCCCAAGTCTACGCCCATATTCACCGGCATTTACGAGACCTATGAGTTCAAATACTTTCTTGAGCACAGCCTGGTGAGCGTGTCTCGGGGCCACAGCCTGGACTTCAATCTCTCGATCGCCGGTATCGCCTTGGTATTGGGGATCGCGTCGATTCTCGTCGCCAACCGTGTTTACAAGGGAAAAGGCTTGGCGAGCGGCCAGCGCGATGTGCTGGAAGACGGCGGCGCGTCCCGCTTGTTGTTCAGGCTGGCGAACGCGCGTCTATATTGGGATGAATTCTATGCAGCCGTGATCGAGCAGCCCTTCAATCGATTGGCGGCTTTCCTCGCCGACCGCATTGACTGGGACTTCCTCCATAATTATTTCCACGACAGCTTGATAAAACGCGGCTTCGACACGATTGGCGAACTGCTCAGCAAGCCTTTTGATCTAGGTATAGTCGACGGCACGGTCAACGGCTTGGGCATCTTTGTCCAGCGCGCGGCCGACTGGATGCGGCGCTCGCAGACCGGCTACGTGCGGCTGTATGCGGTGATCTTGTTCGTCGGCGTGGTCGCCGTCATCATCCTCATGGTAACGCCCTTTATTCAAACGCTGCTGGCAGGCGGCGCCTAAGGAGAACGCAGTCCTATGGATGTAACTGGACTCTCGCTCACGACAATCACCTTGTTCACCCCCATGATTGGGCTCGCCATCCTGCTATTCATGAATGGCGAGACGCATAAAGCCAATCTCAAGTGGGTTGCCTTCGCGACCAGCCTGGTCACCTTCGTCGCCTCAGTCGTGATGTGGATCAACTTTGATCCGAGCAGCCCCGGGCTGCAGATGGTCCAGCGCAATACCTGGGCGGAAGTCTCCTTGGGCGACTCGGTCATCAACGTCAGCTATTTTGTCGGTGTGGACGGCATCAGCATGCTGCTGGTTTTGCTGACGACCTTCATCATGCCGATCTCTATTTTGGGCTCCTTCGGCAGCCATATCTTTGAAGAGCGCGGACGCGAAAAGCTTTACTACATTTTCCTGATGCTGCTGGAATGGTCGATGATCGGCGTCTTCGTCGTGCATGACCTGATCATCTTCTACGTATTCTGGGAAGTCACGCTGGTGCCGATGTACTTCTTGATCGGCATCTGGGGCTCCGAAGAGCGGATTTACGCCGCCGTCAAATTCTTCCTATATACGATGGCGGGCTCCATATTAATGCTGATCGCTATCCTGTATGTGGGCAATCGCTCGGGAACCTTCAGCACCTATAGCGCCGGCGGCGATGTTGGCGTGATCGAACGCGTGCAATCTTGGGAGGGCGCGGGCACCTATTGGGACGCGGTTGACCCAGAGGCTGACGGCGATGAAGCGGGCTTCCTTTTCAATTCGGTGGAGAGTTGGCTCTTCCTGGGCTTCCTGGTCGCCTTCGCCATCAAAGTGCCGATCTTCCCCTTCCACAGTTGGTTGCCCGACGCGCACGTGCAGGCGCCCACAGCCGGCTCGGTGATACTGGCGGGCGTGCTGCTGAAGATGGGCACCTACGGCATCGTGCGCTTCAACCTGAATCTATTCCCCGAAGCGACAGTTGCCTGGGCGCCGACCATCGCTTTTCTAGGTGTGGTCGGGATCATCTATGGCGCTTGGGTCAGTTACGCGCAGGACAACGTGAAAAAGCTGGTCGCCTATTCATCCGTCAGTCACCTTGGTTTCGTCGTGTTGGGCATCTTCGCCCTCAACGCGCAGGGCTTGCAAGGCGCGACCCTGCAAATGGTCAACCACGGCATCAGCACGGGCGGACTCTTCCTGATTGTGGGCATGCTTTACGAACGCTGGCATACGAAGGAGATGGCCGATTACGGCGGCGTTTGGAAGGCGATGCCGCTTTTCGGCGCCATCAGTCTCGTCATTTCCCTGAGCAGCATGGGCTTGCCAGGCTTGAACGGCTTCATTGGCGAATTCACGATTCTGCTTGGTTCGCTCGGCAGCGAGTTCCTTGGATTCGCCTTTACCCTGATTGCGACGCTGGGCGTCATCATGGCGGCGGTCTATCTGCTTAAGATGTTCCAGCACGTATTCATGGGCGAGCTCAAGAAGCCGCTCAGCAGCGACGATGGTTACAAGCTCACTTGGAGCGAGAAAGCGGCTTTCATCCCGATCATCATCATGATCTTCTGGATTGGCATTCAACCGATCGTGTTCTTCAATCTGTTGGATGTCTCGGTGGATAGCATCGTCGCGCTGTTCGTTCGCTAGGAGAGAACATGTTTGAGTCGCCAACTATCGCGCAATTCCTAGCGGTTTCCAACCTGGCGTCAACGGCGCCGGCCACATTGCTGCTGGCTTGGACCTTGGTTCTCGTCCTGGTCGACCTGTTCGCGGGCGAAGAGCGCTCGCACTGGACGCCCGTTCTTTCGTGCTTCGGTTTGGGCTTGAGCTTCATCGCCAACCTGTTCGTCTATTCGCCAGCGGCCGGCGAGCAGATCGCGCTCTACGGCATGTTTATCGCCGACGCCTTCACCGGCTTCTTGAACATGGTGATCCTGGTCGCGACCTTGATCGCGGTCTTGATGAGCTGGGACTATCTCAAGCGCGCCGGCATTCATCGCGGCGAGTATTACATCCTGGCGCTGATATCATCGGCCGGCGCGATGTACATGGTGGCGGCCAACGATCTGATCGTCATCTTCGTCGCGCTGGAGCTGCTGAGCATCCCGCTGTACATATTGTCGGCTTTCCGGTCGATCAAGAACGACGGCAGCGAATTGGCGCTGAAGTCCGAAGAAAGCGGCATGAAGTATTTCATCTTGGGCGCTTTCTCCAGCGCGTTCCTGGTCTTCGGCGCGGCGCTGGTCTATGGCGCGACCGGGGCGACGAATATCCCGCAGATCTTCAGCATCGCTGGCGGCATTGTCGGCGGCGCGTCCGCGGCTGCCTTCTATCTCTTGATCGGCGCGGCTCTGCTGCTTGTCGGCTTGGGCTTCAAAGTGGCGGTCGTTCCCTTCCACATGTGGACGCCGGATGTGTACGAAGGCGCGCCGACGCCGGTTACAGCTTTCATGAGCGTGACGGCTAAGATTGCCGGTTTCGCGGCTTTGCTGCGCCTGCTGGTAACGGGGCTGTCGGTGCTGGTGGTGGCTGAGGGCGGGGCGGCCGCCTGGCAAAATACGGCGACGATCATCGCCATTTTGACGCTGGTGCTGGGAAACTTCGTCGCCATTTCGCAGCGCAGCCTCAAGCGAATGCTGGCATACTCGTCGATCGCGCACGCCGGCTACATCATGGTAGCGGTGGCGGCCGCCGGCACGGCTGGCGCGGTCAACGCCGCCACGCAGGGCGCGCTCGTCTACATGATGGCTTACATGTTCACCAACCTGGGCGCTTTCGCCGTGGTCATGGCCATCGAGCGGGAAGACGGCAGCGGCGGCAACATTGAAGACATCACCGGCTTGGCGCGCTCGCGACCGCTGATGGCGATGGCGATGACGATCTTCATGCTGAGCTTGACCGGCATCCCGCTCACGGCTGGCTTCCTGGGCAAACTTATGGTCTTCTCCTCGGCGATTCAAGCCGGCTTGTTCGGCTTGGCCGTTATCGGCGTGTTGACGAGTGTCGTTAGCGCTTTCTATTATGTTCGTGTTGTCGTTAATATGTATCTGCGCGAAAGCTCGGGCGCGCTGCAGCCAGCCCTGGACACGCCCTACGTCCGCCTGGCGATCAACATCGCGCTGGCTGGCACGCTGATCTTCGGCATCTTCTATCCACTCGCCACCAATCTTGTCAATATGGTGAGCATTGCCTAAGCGAGGCGGACCGCTGGCACGAGGCTTGCACGAGGTTGAGCTCTCGCTCGCCTCGTTTTCATTTTGCGCGGAATCAGGTAAGATGGCGGCAAGGCTGAAGAGCTAGGCAATTATGACACGCGGAGAGCGCGAAGGTTTCATCTGGATTCTGCTGGCGGCGGCTGGTTTTTCCGTCATGCCGACCATGGTTAAGCTCACCTACCTGCATTCGACTTTTGAGCCGATGGACATCGCCATTTGGCGCTTTGTCATTGCGGCGCCCTTGATGTGGGCGCTGGTGCTATTTGGGCGACGCCCTCAGCGGTCGGTCCCCGCCGAAGACCTTCCCGTGACCCGACTGCTTGTCATCGGGGTACTCATCGCCGCGGCTGTATTGGCGGCCTTCTTCGCCTTGGAACGGCTGCCTGGCAGCATGTACATTGTATTGCTGTATTCTTATCCGGCGATGGTGGCGCTGCTGTCGCGTCTGCTCGGGGAGGAAATCAATCCTCGCACATGGCTGGCTCTTGGTTTGGCTTTGATCGGCGTCGCTTTAACCGTGCCGAATTTCGCGAGCGGGGCCGGGGGCGATGCGATTGGCCTGGGATTGGCGCTGCTAAACGCCGCGATTATCGCGCTGTATTACTTGCTTACGCGGCGCGCATTGGCCGGCGTGGTTGACGTTTCGCGATCGAGCGCGGTTATGATGGTCAGCACCTTGTTCATCATGCTGATGCTCATCCCACTTCGCGGTCTGCAACTGCCACAGAATCCGCTGACGCTATTCCTGTTGTTTTGCATTGGCGTGTTTGGCACGGTCTTGCCGGTCTACGGCGTGAACATCGCCGTTCAGCGCATCGGCGCGGCGCAGGCATCGCTGGTGAGCACGATCGAGCCGCCCATGTCCATGATTGTGTCGGTGCTGATTTTGAGCGAAGTGATCTTACCCTTGCAGTGGCTGGGCGCGGCGCTGATCGTCGGCAGCGTGATCGTACTGCAGCTGCGGCCCAGAAACCGAATTGACCTAAGTATCGCTCACGAGGCGGGTTAGCGACGGCGCGATGGCATATCGGGAAGAGCTGCCACGCGAATTGCTGGCTGATATTAAGCGCAACCGCGAGGGGCGTTTGTCGTCGCGGCAGCGCGTCGAGCTGGTGACCGAGCCGCTGGCGACGCTGATGCTGCTCTCCGTGCCCTTGATCCTTATCGCCGGTCGCTATGGACCGGTCGGGCGCGTCTTGGTCCTGGCGCTGGTCGCTGGCTTCGTGCTAACGATCATCATGCGCGCCTTGCGTTTTTCGCGGGTCAAGCTTTGCTATCGCGTGCTCTTTGCCGAGCGGCTGGGACCTCGCTGGCTCTTCTGGCGCAAGACATCGCTGACCGACCGATCGGGCGAAATCCTGCGCTTTGATCACCGGCTTGCGCGCAAGATCAAGATAAAGCCAGATCAGTCCGCGCATGTATATTATGTTGAGGCGGCCGGCCGACGCATCCTGCTGAATATGACGCCGCGCGACCATCCACAGGCGGAGTTGGCCGAGCCGAGCGACAACTTCACTTACGCCGGCGGGCGGCTGTACGCCGACTGAGAGCAGGATTCCAGCTTTGGCAACGCGCGCATATCGGGGAGGTCGCCGTGCAGGCCATGGGTGTGGGGAACGTGCAGGTGGCGCTTAACCGGCTGCAGCCGGGCATTCGCATCATCGAATTCGAAAGCTCCACCGCCACGTCGCAACAGGCGGCGGACAGTGTCGGCTGCCAATTGGGGCAAATCGTAAAGAGCCTGGGCTTCATGATTAACAAGTCGATACCCGTGCTGGTCTTGGCCAGCGGCGATCAATCCATTGACGAGCGCAAACTGGCTGCCCGATTTGGCGTCGGGCGGAAGAAGGCGCGCATGATGAACGCTCAGCAATGTATCGACCTGCTTGGATACGCGCCCGGCGGCGTACCGCCTATCGCTCATCGCAGCGGCGGCATCGCCGTGTACCTCGATGATACGTTGCAACGATTTGACCTGGTCTATGCGGCCGGCGGCGCCGCCAACGCCATCTTCCCCGTGCCCGTGGGTCTGCTGCGCGAGATGACGGGCGGGTCATTTGCTGACCTGGTAAAAGATTGACGATTTGTCGCCGAAGACGCGCGCTTGCGCCGACGGCTATACCTTGACAGCGCCGACCAAACTAATCTTGTCCGCCAGATCTTCGAGAATGCGCAGCAGCCTTTCTTGCCACTGATCATCTTCCGCTGAGAACTGCACTTCAGTGCGCGTGACATTGACATCTTCACCCAGCGTTAGCGATAGCAGCTCGCGATTGATGCTGGCGAGGAAGGGCAATTTGATCCGCAGCTGGTCACGCGGGAGGGTGACATGAGTAGCGCGAATCGCCAGCGCCATGAGCTTGACCTGAATCTGGTATAGCAGTCCTTTGACCGCCGCCGGCAGCGGACCAAATCGATCTTGCAGTTCCTTGCGCATGAGCTCGATTTCATCGTGGCTCTTGATGCCGCCGATTCGGCGATACAATTGCAAGCGCAGCGACATCTCCGGAATCCAGTCCGTTGGCAAGTAGGCGGGCAGGGGCAAGTCAATGATAAGGCGCTCGCGCGCCGACGCCGGCGGGGCTCCCGCTTCGCTCGCGCTTCCGCCGCCGCGTTGATCCTGGACGGCTTGCTGCAGCATCTCCGTATAAAGATGCAGGCCCACGCTGGCGATATGCCCGGATTGACGCGTGCTGAGTATATCGCCGCTGCCGCGCATCTCCAGATCGCGAATGGCGATTTGAAATCCCGCGCCCAGCTGCGCGTTTTCAGCCAGCGTTTCCAGCCGCGCGCGCGCCTCCGGCGTGAGCGAGCCGGTCCCGTGGAAGAAATAGGCATAGGCTTGCTGGGCCGAGCGCCCGACGCGCCCCCGCAGTTGATATAGCTGGGCGACGCCGAAGTGATCGGCGCGGTCGACGATTAACGTGTTGACGCGCGGCATGTCAATGCCGTTCTCGATGATGGATGTCGCAATTAGGATATCGTATTCGCCGCGCGTAAACTCGGACATGACCTTTTCCAGCGCGCGCGGCGCCATCTGTCCGTGCGCGATGGCGAGCGTGGCTTCCGGCACGATCTTTTCGATCCGGGCGCGGATGCCGTGTATCGATTGCACCCGATTGTGCACGACGAAGACCTGCCCGCCGCGCTCGATCTCGCGCATGATCGCCAGCCGGCACTGCCTGTCATCCCAGGAACCGACCTGCGTGATGATTGGCAATCGGTCCTCCGGCGGCGATTGAATCATGCTGATATCGCGAATCCCGCTCAAGCTCAAATAGAGCGTGCGCGGGATCGGTGTCGCAGTCAACGTCAGAATGTCAATTCGCGAGCGCAGCTTCTTGAAATGCTCCTTGTGTTTGACGCCGAAACGCTGCTCTTCGTCGATGATTATCAGCCCCAGCTCTTTGAAGCGAATATCGGCTGAAAGCAGGCGATGCGTGCCGATGACAATGTCAACTTCGCCGCTGGCGACGCGCTCGACGATCGCGCGCTGCTGCGCTTTGGCGCGGAAGCGGGAGAGCATTTCGATGACCACCGGGAAGACGGACAGGCGGGACTTGAAATTGTCGAAGTGCTGCTGCGCCAGGATGGTAGTCGGCGCCAGGACCGCCACTTGGGCGCCGTCCTGCACGGCTTTGAAAGCGGCGCGCAGAGCGACCTCTGTCTTGCCAAAGCCGACATCGCCGCAGATCAGGCGGTCCATCGGCTTGGGGCTGAGCATGTCGGCTTTGACTTCTTGAATGACGCGGAGCTGGTCTTCGGTTTCCACAAAGGGAAAGCCGGCTTCCATTTCGTGCTGCCAGGCGCTATCGGGGCTGAAGGCGTAGCCGGTCGCTTGGGCGCGCCGGCTGTACACTTCGAGAAGCTCTTTGGCTTCCTCTTCCGCGTTTCGACGGGCTTTGTCCCGCGCTTTGATCCATTGATCCGACTTGCCCAACTGGTTGAGCTTGGGCGGGGTTTCGTCGGCGCCGACGTAGCGCGTGAGGCGGTCGGCTTGGTGGATGGGCACGTAAATGGAATCGGCGCCGTGATATTCAACCAGCAGGTATTCGCGCTCGGTGGCATTGACGGTGCGATGGCGCAAGCCCATGAAGCGGCCGATGCCATAATCGACATGCACGACATGCGTGCCTTCGTCCCAGTCCGTGTAGGCGGTATCGGCAACTTTGCTTGCGCGCGCGCCTTTCGCCTCGCTGCGCCGCCGCGGTTCCGGGCGCGACCAGCCGAAAATCTCGGCATCGGTGATGAAATGCAGCGCGCCCTCCTCGCTGTTCAGCGACCAGCCCTCAGCCGCCGATCCGCGGGCGAAGCGCAGGGAGCCGGGCGGCGGCGCCTCATCGATTGACTCTACATTCGGAATATAGGCGGAGGCATCCTGCTCGTACCACAGATTCTCCAGTCGTTCGACCTGTTCCGTGATAATCACGACGCGGTCGCCATGCTTGCGCAGTTGACGCACGCGATTGAGCATCGGGCGCAGTTGCCCGCCGAAGCGCTCGCCCGGCGAAAACTGACGCCGCCCCTCGCCAACTGGCAGATTGGCCAGCGTCACCGTATGCAGATGATCGAGCCGGTTTCTGAGCGTGTGCCAGGGGATATAAGGCAGTGGGTGATCCGCGGCAATTTGCAGTGCGGACTGCGCGTCTAGGCGGTTGTCTTCCGCCGATTCGACGATTTCCTGCGCCGTGGCTGCAAGAAACTCAGGCTCCTCCAGCAGGACGAGGGAATTTGCCGGCGCGTAATCGAGCAGAGTGGCCCGTTCATCGTAAAGATAGGGCAGATAATGCTCGAGGCAGGCGAAGGCGCTGCCCTGCGCCAAAGCCTCGATATCGGCGCTGATGCTGGTTGAGCTCGCGCCGTTTTGGTCCTTTGCGCGCAGTTGGGCAGCCAGCTCGGCGCCGAGCGGCGGTGTCAGGGCTGGCAGCGCTTCGCGCGCCGGCACGATGCGCGCCGAATCTACTCGTTTGATGCTGCGCTGGTCAGCGGGATTGAAGAGGCGCAGGCTTTCAATCTCGTCATCAAAGAATTCAATCCGCAGCGGGTACTCGCTCGCCAGCGGGTAAATGTCGAGAATGCCGCCCCGCCGGCTGAATGCCCCGGGCTCGAAAACGACCGGCGCCGGTTCATAGCCCATGCCAATCCAGCGCAGGATGAGCGATTCCATTTGATGACGCTGACCCTTTTCAATGACGATGGACGAATCGCAAAAGACGGATGGCGGCAGTGTGGCTTGCATCAAGGCTTTCGCTGAAGCCACGATGACGGGATGCTTGCCGCTCGTCGATTCCGTCAGCGCGGAGAGCGCGTCGATGCGATTGCGGATCACGTTCGCATCCCAGGGAACACGCTCATAAAAGGACGCTGACGGCTCTGCGAAGCGATAAAGGCGGGCTCCAGCGGCCAGCCAGATGGGCAGCTGCTCACTGACGTTGTAGGCGCGGCGCACTGCCGCAGTCAGGAAGATGACTGGACCGTCCCAGTCTTTCGCCAGCGCCGCCAGCAGGAGCGGCCGCGCGGAGCGAACGATGTCATAGTGTATGGGCTGATTGCTTCCCGCGAGTTGGGCGAGCAGCGCTTGATGACTTCTGCTTTCGCGCAGAATATCTAGCAAACCTGACAGTTGCTGCGACATAATTGCCTTGCGTGATCTGGTTGGTGGCGGGCGACGAGTATATCAGAGCGGCTCAAACTGGACTAGACTTGGTCGGGCCGCCGCCAGGGCAATCGCTTCAAATTATTTTTCAACACAGAGGACGCAGAGGACACAGAGTTCAAGTAGTTTCTGACGACAATTCCTACAGATCCACCAATTTGAATATGGCAAAGCTACCAGAGAAACTTCATTTGCCGCTCAACAAATAAAGTCGAAATAAAACATGAGCATATATTTTGTTTTTCTCTGCGCTCTCTGCGCTCTCTGTAGTTAATTTTTAGTTTGAGTTTGTATCATTGAGTTTCATCATTTTGAATCGATTGCCCTAGGGCCGCCGCGAGCGCATCTTGAGCAGCAGCCATGCGCGGGCGGCGACGCACATTTGATAGGCGGGCAAAGGCGCGGCAGCATGCGAAAAGCGCATATAAGTAGAACGAATCGCGCATCGCCTGGAATCCTATTTCTGCTGGCTGTTTTGCTCATGTTTCCGATTGCGCCCTCATTTGCCGCGTCGGAAACTCCGCTGCCGCCCGCCTGCGATACGGAGGGTCGCGCGGTACAGCGGCGTTTCTTCCAGCGCGGCGCGGCGCCAGATGACTTGAGCGATGATGAGCTCTGGCAGGTTTCCGAACTGGGCGCGCAGGGCATCAGTCCGGCAATCCTGAGCGCGGGCTTGGCGCAAATGGCGCAGTCGACTACGCGGCAGTCGTTCATACTTATGCGGCATGGCGCCATTGTCTACGAAGCCTATTACAATGGCAGCCGCGCCAGCGACAGCAACAATATCGCCAGCGTATCCAAGAGCATGCTCTCGGCGCTCGTCGGCATCGCGATCGAGCGTGGTGATCTCCATTCAACCGAAGACAGAATCGCTGACTATTTGCCCACACACTTTGAATACGCTCCGGACCCCGCGCTGCAGGCGCTCACGCTGCACGATATGCTGACGATGACGCACGGGCTGGCTTGGGAAGAAAATCAGGCGAGCCGGCTTCTGAACCGCAGCGACGATTGGCTGGCCGACATTCTGCGCCTGCCCATGATTAGCGAGCCGGGCGCGCGCTTCAATTACAGCACGGGTGTCTCGCATGTTTTATCAGCTGCGCTCACCGAAGCGACCGGCGTGAGCGTCTGCGAATTCGCGCATCGATTTCTGTTTGAGCCGCTCGGCATCGAGGTCGAATTCTGGGGCTTAGATCCGCAAGGGTACTTCACCGGCGGTCACAGCGTGAGTATGACCGCTCGCGAGCTGGCGCGCTTTGGCCAGTTGTATTTGAATGAAGGGCGCTGGGGCGGCGAGCAAATCGTGCCCGGCTGGTGGGTGGCCGCCTCAACATCGCCACAAGTCGATATCGGCAACAATTACGCTGGCTACGGCTACTACTGGTGGCTGAACCGGATCGCCGGCTACGACATGTATTCCGCGTTGGGCGCCGGCGGCCAGATCCTGCATGTCATCCCCGCGCTTGAAGTCGTGCTGGTGACGACCCACGGTTACCGCGGCAACCAGCGCGACTACGTTGAAGAAGCCGAGTCTTATGAATTCATCTGGAATTACCTGATTCCGGCGATTGAAGCGCTCTAAGCCATGAGCGCCTGATAGGTCAGCGCGCGGAAGTCCTGCTGGAAGGGCAGCATGTTGTCCATCAATTGGGTCATGATGATGCCGACAAGCCGCTCCTGCGGGTCAACCCAGAAATTGGTGGCGGCGGCGCCGCTCCAGCCGTAATTCCCGTCCGAGTTGAGCACGCCGGTCTGCGCCGCGTCCAAGACGACGTCAAAGCCCAGCCCAAAGCCGCGGCCAGGAATTGCGTTTGGACCAATCGCCAGCGGCAGCAACTCGGGCTTGATGTGATTGCGGGTCATGAATTCGAGTGTCTTGCGCCCGATAATGCGGGAGTCTCCAAGCTGGCCCTGATTCAAGAGCATGTTGGCAAAGCGCCAGTAATCCGCCGTTGTGGACACGAGCCCGCCGCCGCCGGAAGGCGCCATCGCTCTTTTGGTGTAGTCGTGAAAGGGGATATTGGGCGCGCCCTTGTACTCGCGGAATCCGCCGGTCTGGGGCATGAACTGATAGAGTTTGGCGAAGCGGTCCAATCTGTCCGCCGATACTTGAAAAGCCGTATCGATCATGCCGAGCGGACGAAAGATGTACGCTTCGAGGTAATCCTCAAATGGCATATCAGCCAGCGCTTGCACAAGATAGCCGCAAACATCGGTGGCGATGCTGTAATACCAGGCGCTGCCCGGCTGAAAGCGCAGCGGCAGCTCGGCCATGCCGGTGATCTTCTCTGCGAGCGTCGCCGTCTCGCTGCGAAAGATCGAATTGCGATACATATCATCAATCGGCGTGTCGTAGTAAAACCCATAACTCAAGCCGGCTGTATGCGTCAGCAGATGCTGGATCGTCATCGGCGGGTCTTGCGGCGCGAATTGCTTGCCCAGGTAACCGATGCCGCTGAGCACTTTCGTATCGCCGAAGGCTGGTATGTAGCGGCTTACCGGCTCGGCAAGCTGAAACTTGCCTTGTTCGTAGAGCTGCATCAGCGCAATAGAAGTGATCGGCTTGGTCATGCTATAGATGCGGAAGATGGTATCGCGCGTCATCGGCAGCTTGTTTTCGGCGTCCTGATAGCCACAAGTCTCGAAGTGGACGACTTCCGACTCGCGCGCGACCAGGGTGACGAAGCCGGGCGCTTCGCTCGCATCGACATATTTCTGCAGCCGGGCGCTGATATTGTCCAGGCGTTTCGATGAGAAGCCCACGGATTCGGGCTTTATGATCTGCATATTCTCTTTTCTCCCTTTCAGTTGGCAAGGCGCTAGTCGGCTTCGGCTTGCCCGCTCAACTGTCGCTGATAATCAAGCGCTCTTGGATGCTGCGGATTGATTTGCAGCGCCTCCGCGATCACAGCCAGCGCGGCTGCTTCATCCGTCCGCCGCAGGCAGTCGGCCAAAATGAGAAGGCGCGCGATCGCCTTCTTCGGGTTGTCATGTCTCCGATACCATTCCGCGATCGCCCGCTGAATATCGACGAGTTCGGGTTGGATCGTTACTGCTTTGACCCGTTCCGCATTCGCCAGCGAGCCCTCGCCGCCGGCGTCGTAGAGCGCCGCCAGCCTGAGATGTCCTCGTACGGCCGCGTCCATCAAGCCGAGCTTCTTCTGGATCGCAATCAGTTTCGCCAGCGGTTTTGGATCGGCGGGCGACAGTTCATGCGCGCGCTGAACGACCGCGAGCTGTTCTTCCAGCACTTGCGCCGTCCGTTCGCTGCTTAGTCTCGGCGCGCCGCCATTGAACTTCGACATGGCTTTTTCGATGCCCTCGCTCAGCCAGGTTTCGATGGCATCGGCGGCCAGCGATGTTGCTTCGTCCGCCAGAATCGCGTCATCGCCCCTAAAGGGCTGCAGCACGAAGTCAACGGGCTGCATCTTGCCCGGCGGTCTTCCAATGCCGAAGCGCAAGCGGGCAAAGTCCTTATGTCCAAGGTGCTGGATAATACTGCGCAAGCCCCTCTGCCCGGCATGCCCGCCCGCCTTCCGCAGTCTCAGGGTTCCGAAGGGCGTGTCCAGGTCGTCATGCACGACGATGAGCTTGTCGTCGGGAATGTCATAATAATCCATCAGCGCGCGCACGGATTCACCGCTGCGGTTCATGTAGGTCAGCGGTTTCGCCAGCTTGACGCGCTCGCCGCGGATGCGGCCGTCCCAGGTTTGCGTGCGCTTTTCGCTGCGTCCGCCGCCCAAGCCGTAGCGCGTCGCCAGCTCGTCGATCACGCGCCAGCCGACATTGTGGCGGGTCTTGTCATACTTGATGCCGGGATTTCCCAGTCCTACGATCAGGCGCATATCCGCCATTGCAGTTAACATCCTAGCGAATTCATGGCTATGGTAGCAGAGTCGGCGGAGATTTGTACAGCGGCGCGGAGGCCTAAAGAGCGCTGTCGTCCACGTAGCGCGGATAGGTAGACTTCGCCGCATCCGCTTCGTTGAGATCAAGATCGATGGTAACAAAGGGCGCCTCTGCCGACGTAGTAGCGAGAACCTCGCCGTCGGGATTGCAGATCCAGCCGGCGCCGCCCAATTCAACATGATCCGCCTGCCCCGTGTGATTCGACGATAGGCAGAATGCGCCGGCCACCACCGCCGCGGTGCGTCCGCCCGCCAGCCATTTGTCGTTCGTGCGCCGGGGCGTGCTGCGCGGATTGAGCAGCAGTTGAACGCCGCGCTTGCCGTAGTCGCGCGCATGCTGCAGGAACCAGAGTTCGGTGCAGATCATGAGCCCCAGCGACAGACTACCGTGAATCGCCGGCTCGAAGTCGATCGGCGCGCGGTCATACCACTTGGCTTCCCAGTAGCCCTCGTCGTTTGGCAGATAGGTCTTCGCGCGGAGCCAACGGAGCCCCCGCTCCGCCGTCCACATGAAGGCGACATTGTAGCGTTTCTCGCCACAGTTCCGCGGCGCCGTGCCGATGACAGCTTGGACGCCGAGCTCGGGCAGCCGTCGCCGCCAAATTTCGTGAGCGCGTACCGCCGCCCGCCAAAGGCCTTCCGCTCGTTTTGGGGTAGTGCAGAACCAGGGCGAAAAACACATCTCGGGCAGCAGCAGCAATTCGGACTGCTCGCTCTGGACGTGATCCTGCAGCTGCGTCCACTCGCCCTCCAGCTGACAGGGGTCGATTTGCGTGATCGTCGCCTTCACCGCGCTCGCCAGTTAGGCCAGTTGGCGCTGCTTGCTGAATTGCGTTTCATAGAGTTTGGCGTAGAGACCATCCAAAGCCAGCAACTCGGCGTGCGTGCCTCGCTCGACGATGACGCCGCGATCGAGCACGAGGATCGCATCGGCCGCCAGGATCGTACTGAGGCGATGGGCGATGACAATGCTGGTGCGTCCCTTCATGATTTGACTGAGCGCGTCTTGAATCAGCGCTTCTGACTGGCTGTCCAGATGGCTCGTCGCCTCGTCCAAAACCAGAATGCGCGGATCCTTCAAGACGACGCGCGCGATCGCCATGCGCTGCTTTTCGCCGCCGCTCAATCGGTAGCCGCGCTCGCCAACGATAGCGTCGTAGCCCTCGCTCAATCCCATGATGAAATCGTGAATGTGAGCGACCTTAGCAGCCGCTTCAATCTCGGCTTGGCTCGCCTCCGGCTTGGCGTAGAGCAAATTGGTGCGAATCGTATCATGGAAGAGGTAGGTCTCTTGCGTCACCATGCCGATGTTCTCGGCCATGCTGCGCAGCGTCAAGTCGCGCAGGTCGTAGCCATCAAGCGTAATCCTGCCCGCGCTCGGGTCGTAAAGGCGCGGAATCAGATAGGTCAGCGTGGTTTTGCCGGCGCCGCTGGGGCCAACCAAGGCGACCAGTTGACCCGGCTCAATGCGAAAGGAGATGTTCGCCAGAGCCAAGTCGCGCGCTTGGCTTCCGATCGCGCTTGCGGGCTTGCCGTTAGAGCTCCGACCGGCATTGCCCGAACGCGTCGCGGCGACGCTGGCGAAGCGGCCGATTCGCTCGACATCAGATAGCAGCTGGGACTCGTCAATTTGATAGCGGAAGTCGACCTCTTTGAATTCCAGACGACCCGCGATCGCTTCCAAATGGATCGCGGCGGGACCTTCTTCGATCTCCAGCGGCAGATCAATAATCTCGAAGACGCGCTCGAAGCTAACAATGGACTGCGCGAAATCCACTGGCGCGTTGGTCAGCGCTTGCAGCGGCGTGTAGAGCTGGGTCAGGTATATGACAAAGGCGACAATGGTGCCGATGGTAAACGCGCCTTCTATCACCATCAGGCCGCCGACCCAGTAGACGAGCGCCGTGCCCACCACGCTGACGAGCCCGATTAATACGAAGAACTGGCTGCCGAGAACGGCGCGTTGGATGCCGGCGTCGCGCACATCGGCCGCGCGCTGGTCGAAGTGTTTCACCTCGGAATCAATGCGCCCGAACAACTTCACCAGCAGCGCGCCGCTGATATTGAGCGTTTCGTTCATCATCGCATTCATCTGCGCGTTATGTTCCATTTGCGCGCGCGCGATTTTTTGCAGGCGCGCGCCCAGCCGCCGGGCGATCAGTATAAAGAAGGGGAGCACAAGCACGCCGACAATGGTGAGACGCCACTCCAAGTACAGCATCATCGCCAGCGTGGCGACCACAGTGATGACATTTGTAATCAAGGCGACGATTGTATTGCTGATCGCGTTTTGCGCGCCGACCACATCGTTGTTCAGCCGGCTCATCAACTCGCCCGTCTTGGTATTGGTGAAGAAGCGCAGGGACATCCGCTGCAGGTGATGGTAAAGCGAGACGCGCAAGTCGTAGATCACGCCTTCGCCGATCGCGACATTTAGTTTGCGCTGGAAGATGCGGACGCCGCCGCTGATCAGCGGAATCAAGATCATGCCCAAAGCCAGGAGGTTAAGCTTGCCAACATCCTTTTCGGGCAAGGCGACATCAATGATCTGCCGGAAGATAAGCGGATTGAGCAGCCCCAGCACGGTTGTGAGCAAGATGGCGGCTAACATGCCGGCGATTTGCGGGCGGTAGGGCAAGGCATACTGCAGCACCCGCAGCAGCAGCCGACGCGTGACGTTCGGTTTCGATTTCGCCTCCAAGCCATGCATGTAGCGGAACCAGCCGCCGCCTCGCATCATCATCGCGGTTAGGCCTCCTGATATGACTATAGCATAGGCGAATTGCGCCCCAAAATGCCACCATACGAATGGCTAGGCTAGCCCAATTTCCGCCAGTCCTTGTCAGACCGAGTGTTGCCGAACTGCAACTGCGCAGTCGCCTGACTGGCTGGCAATGGGAAAGGGGCTCGTGATTCCGCCGCTGCGCGCTTTCGCCGGGTTAGGCTAGCGATCCAATGCCAATCCACGAATAATAGCGCGGGCGTCAGCCATATTGGGCGCGAAGAGGATTTCGCGGCCTTCGACGGCGTTGTTGAATGTCTTTTGGATGGTCTGGTAGATCGTTCGAATGGCGCCGTTCGCGCCGACGACCACGCGCGCGCCTTCGTTGGGCCGCGCTTCGCCGGAGGCCAGCAGCGTCTTGGCGGCTGTCAGCACATCGCGAGGTATGTTTGTGCCTTCCAAATCGATGATCAAGTCGACGAAATGTTCAACGCTGCCGATCAATTGGTCGGCTTTTTGCACCGCGCCTTCCAATTCTTCCCAGCTCCACTCCGACTCAAATTCCAGCAGCACAACCGTCTTCTTCTTGTTGTCCCAGCGGGTGACGATCGCCATCTTGCCAATCCTGTAGCTCGTCTCACAGCACACATTGATATACGTATGATTATGCCAGCAGTTGCCTCGGATGCCAGTACTTTCTTGGCTTCAATCGGAGACTGCGTCGAATCCCAATTGGGCGGCCTCCCGCTTCAGTTGTTTACAATCTGAAATGCAAGCGGCGAGGACACGGGCGCGCCTTCCACCAGGATTTCAACGCTCCAGCTTCCCGGCGTGAAGGGCGTGTCCGTCTGATCGATGAAGAACCAGATGCAGC
This sequence comes from Chloroflexota bacterium, assembly GCA_026706455.1. Classification (GTDB taxonomy): domain Bacteria; phylum Chloroflexota; class Anaerolineae; order Aggregatilineales; family Phototrophicaceae; genus UBA6055. The sequence goes on from JAPOYS010000165.1 coordinate 24,079, forward strand.
TGTCGTTGATCTGGTATTCCCGGTTGAAGCTGAAACGCACCACTTCCAGGCCCGAGCGGCGCCATATCGAACGAATGCTTGCGCCTGCCGGAATGTTAAAGGCGCGGCCAACTACATAGATGGCCGCTGACTGTGGAGTAAAGCGGGGATTGGCGTCGATCGCGCAGTCGTTGCTATCGACGCCCGACGCCATTACGATGTTTTCCAGGCGCGGGCCATCCACCGAAGATGTCTCCGCGCTCGTCGCGGCCGGCGGCGTCACGATGGTAATTGGCGTGATCGTCGGCGAGACCCGGTCGGCAGCGGGCGCTGTATTCGCGCGGGCGCCGATGGTCGGCGGGCTTTGCGTCGATACTGCTTCGAGTTGGCGCAGACTGTCATCTATGAAGCCAGTGTCAGTGCCTAGATTGATGAGGTTGGAGCGCAGGAACCTGCCGGCTTCTTCCGCTCTCTCCACGCGCGTAGCCGCATGGTCAAGCGTCGTCTGCATACGCGCGCGGGCGACAGTCGCCGTGGAACTCAGGCTCTCGATCTCAGACTGCGCCTCAATGTAGACCGCTGTCGCCGTCAGCTGCGGATCGGTCGATTGGCAGGCGGCCAGGATGGCGGCGAGGCAAAGCAAGAATACGGCAGCGCCTGTCCGCCAGCGGAATCTCGGCGAGAACTGGCTGATCATGATGCGAGCGATTATAACGCAAGAAAACAAGACCGCCTTACATTACGCAAGGCGGTTAAAGTGAGTGGAAGCGCCGGGGACCTGCCCCCCGGGTCCGCTGGTTTCGAATCTCGCAC
>JAPOYS010000092.1 GCA_026706455.1 Chloroflexota bacterium
CGTCATCGCCACCATGATGCTGCCCTTCCAGGTGCGCATGATCCCGCTCTATATCTTGTTCGCTCGGATCGGCTGGCTGAACTCCTTCCTGCCGCTGATTGTGCCCAACTTCTTCGGCAACGCATTCTACATCTTCCTCATGCGTCAGTTCATGATGACGCTGCCGAAAGAGCTGGACGACGCCGCCCGCATCGATGGCGCCAGCGAATGGGGCATCTTCTGGCGGGTGGCGGTGCCGCTGTCCAAGCCGGCCATCCTCACCGTCGCCATCTTCGAAATCATCCACACCTGGCATGACTTCATCGGTCCGCTGGTTTATCTGCGGCACCCTACCAAGTACACGCTGTCGATCGGCTTGCGCCTCTACTTCACCCAATACGGCGCCGAATGGGGCTTGCTAATGGCGGCGGCTGCCATGTTTACGATACCAATGGTGATCTTCTTCTTCTTCGCCCAGCGCGCATTTATCGAAGGCATCACCTTGACCGGGCTCAAGGGCTAGTTGCATGGCGCGCGTCCTGTCGCAGCAAGATACACGAGAAGCGCTAAAAGCCGGCATTGATACGCTGGCGGGCGCGGTCATCCCTACGCTCGGTCCGCTTACTGGACCCGTCGCCCTCGACGATGCGGCACGCGGCGGCTCGCCCGAACTCCTGGACGATGGCGGGGCGATCGCCCGGCGGATCCTGCAACTCGACGACCCCGATGCCGATGTCGGCGCTATGCTCCTGCGCGAAACGCTGTGGCAGCAGAAAGAGCGTTTCGGCGATGGCGCGGCGACGACGGCGGTGCTCTATCAGACGGTTTACGAAGAAGGCCATCGCTTCATCAGCGCCGGCGCTGATGCCATGCTGCTGCGGCGTCATCTCGAATCCAAACTACGGTTGATGATGCGGACGCTTCGCGATCAAGTCCGCCCAATCACCAGTGTCGAAGCGATTAAGCAGCTTGCGCTGTCGATCAGCGGTGATGCTGACGTGGCGGAGACGCTGGCCGATATTTTCGATGTTCTGGGCCCGCATCATCCGATTGAGCTGCGCGATGGTGGGCGCGATATGCAGCACGAATTCTTTTTGGGTTCTTACTGGGATAGTAAGGTACCATCAAACAGTGTCTTTGACGGCCTCATTGGCGATCGGATTGAGCTTGGCAATACCGCCTGGCTTATAAGCGATTTTGAGTTGGACGATCTGGGCGCCCTGGTGAAGCTCGTGACCGACATCTATCAAGCCGGATATGCCTCGCTGGCGATTGTCGCGAAGTCGTTTTCAGAGCAGATCATCGCGGCTCAAGGCGCCAACAGCCGCATGGAAGATTTCACGCTGATCTATCTCGAACCGACCGGCCTCGTCGACGAGCAAGAGGCGGCGCTTGAAGACTTGGCGCTGCTGACCGGCGGACAGGTGCTACGCACGATTACCGGGCACAGTTTGGACGCAATCACGTCGGACATGCTGGGAGCTTCCGAGCTGGCTTGGGTCGATCGCAATCGCTTTGGGATCATCGCCGGAACCGGAAACGCCGATGCCATTCAACCTAAAATAGCGGCGCTGGAAAAGCGCTTCGCCAGCGTGGACGACGAACGCGAACAGCAGGTGCTTCGCCTGCGCATTGGGCGACTTCGTGGTGGATCGGCTCTGGTCTATTGCGGCGGCAGCAGTGAGAGCGAGATGCGCTATCGGCAGGACTTGCTTAGCCGCACGATTACAGCGACCCGCGCTGCGCTGCTCAGCGGCGCCTTGCCGGGCGGCGGAACCGCTCTGCTGGCTTGCATCGAACCATTGCAGGTGGCGCGTGATAAGACCGACGATTTTCATGAGCGCGCCGCCTGTCAAATGCTCATGACGGCTGCGCAGGCCCCTTGTCGGCGACTGCTGGAAAACGCCGGCCATGAGGCGCCGGGCATCGTTATTGACGAGCTTATGCGCTGTGAGAACGGCGCCGGTATTGATTTGCATTCCGGCAGGGGCGCGACCATGCGGCAAGGCCGCATCATTGATTCGGCTGCGGCTCTCATAGCGGCCCTGCGCAACGGCATCGGCGGCGCGGCCCTGGCCCTGACGGTCCACACAATCGTGCATCGCGTCAACCCGCCATTGGCGATTGAACCCGGTGGACTGCCTGCATCAGCCGACATGGGCAACATCGAATTGAAATAGCGAGAAAGCTTCCAAAGAAAGGCAATACGAGATGGGCTGGCAACCAACAGCGGAACAAAAACAGACTTACGAAGAGCGCGGCTATTTCACGGTGGAGAACGTCGTCCCGCACCAGACAGCGGCGGAAATGCTGGGCGTGATCAAGAACGCGATCCTGACGCCGGAAACCGACGACATTATGACCGACGCCGACCCAATGGACCCGATGAATGACGATACGCCGCAGGCCAGGGCTGTGCGCTACCGCAAGCTCAGCCAATTCAATCAGCGCAATCCGCTCATCTGGCACAACGCCCATTGTGGCAAACCAGTGCTGGACATCGCGCGCTATTTCCTCGGCGATGACATTCTGCTGAAATACGACAGTTGTTTCCTCAAGCCGGCGCGGTCCGGCAGCGCCACGCCCTGGCATCAGGACAACGGCTTGTGGCTCGATGGCGACACCGAACCCTTCAACTTCTGGATGGCGCTGGACCCGGCCACCATCGAGAATGGCTG